>JBFHRI010000042.1:0-14728 GCA_041591755.1 Oleiphilaceae bacterium | reverse complement strand
CTTTCCGTTGTGGTTGACCGTCAACTATCTGGGGGAGCCCGATAACGGGGTGATCCTGGCCGGTTACCTGGGCTCGTGGCTGATGGCCGCAGGCTTTTTGGCGATCGGTTCATGCATGTCTGCACTGACCAAAAACCAGATTGTGGCGTTTATTTTGACGCTGGTGGTGTGTTTCATTTTCGTCGTCGCGGGCTATCCGATGGTGCAAGATGCCTTCTCGGGCTGGGCACCACTGTGGCTGATCGACGTCATCTACAACATCAGCTTCCAAGCGCATTTTGAAGCTATTGCGCGCGGCGTCATCGACCTGCGTGACCTGGTGTATTTCTTTGTCTTGATCACGGCCTTTTTGTACGCAACCGCCGTGCTCATTAACCTGAAAAAAGCAGATTGAGGGAGTAAGAACGTGAAATTGAATGCTTCTCCAAAAATGCTGGTGGTGATCTTCGTATTGATGTTTGCCGTGGTCTTTGCCAGCTCCAAACTGCTCACCGGTGTCCGCGTCGATCTGACCGAAAACGGTTTGTATACGCTGTCAGAAGGCACCCGTAACATCCTTTCCAAGCTGGAACAGCCGGTGACGCTAAAGTTGTACTTCAGCGATAAGGGAACCCGCCAATTGCCTGCGCTGCGCACGTATGCTCAGCGTGTCGAAGAGCTGATCGAAGAATATGTCAGTCTATCTAAAGGTAAATTGAGCTTTGAGAAGGTCGACCCCGAGCCGTTCTCTGAGGCGGAAGATGAGGCCTCCTTGGCGGGCCTGCAGGGTGTTCCCGCGGGAATTTCCGGTGACAACATTTATTTTGGTCTGGTCGCTAAAGGCGAGGGCGATAAGCAGGAAGTGATCGCCTTCATGAAGCCTGATCGCGAGCGTTTTCTGGAATATGAGTTGACCCAATTGATTGCCAACCTGTCAGCCCCCGACCGGCCCAAGCTGGGGATCTGGGCTGGGATCGACGTACGCGGCGGTTTTGATTACATGACGCGGCAGCCCAAGCCGGAGTGGACCGTTATTAGCATGTTGCAAAGCAATTTTGATCTGGAATGGATCAATGATGATGCGACCGAGATCACCGGGGTCGATGCCCTGGTGCTGATTGCGCCGAAAGACATGCAGGACGGTCTGAAGTTTGCCATCGACCAATATGTAATCGGTGGCGGCAAGGCCATGATCTTCCTGGATCCGTTTGCAGAAGCCGCGAATGAAGGCATGCCCATGCCCGCGGTACAGCGCGCCGACCTGGCCGAACTGCTGCCCAACTGGGGCTTGAAGCTGCGCGAGGACATGTTCCTGACCGACTATAGTTATTCGATGGTCGTCGGCGTCGGGCAGCAGCGCTCACCCACGCGTCATATCGGATTATTGGGCTTGACCCCGGACGCGATGGACACCGCAGATATCGCAATGGACGGCCTGGAAAGCTTGAATTGGTCCTCGGTCGGGATACTGGATCGAGTCGAAGGCAGCGAAGCGATCATCCATCCGCTGATTACCAGCAGCACGCAGGCCCAACCGCGCGAAGCCGAGTTGTTGCTGACCCTGCATGATCCGCGCACCTTGATGAAAGAGTTTGCGCCGACCGGCGAGCAGTACCTGTTGGCGGCTCGCGTAACGGGCAAAGCCAAAACGGCCTATCCGGACGGTATGGTGCTCATGCAGGTTAGCGAGGACGAAGCTGCAGAAACAGAAGAGGGGGCCGAGAAGGCCGAGAAACCCACTGAGACGAAACAACTGACGCCCAAAGTGACCGAGACCGATCAACTGCAATTGCTCGTAGTGGCCGATACTGACCTGCTGACCGATCGCTTGTGGGTGCAGGTGCAGCAGTTCTTTGGTCAGCGTATTGTCCAGCCCTGGGCCGATAATGGTAGTTTCGTGATGAACGCGGTCGAGCATTTGTCGGGCAATCCGGACTTGATTTCGATCCGTACCCAAGGGCGCTTCAATCGACCTTTCGTCAAGGTTGAGCAGTTGCGTCGCGATGCCGAAGCACGCTTCCTGGAGCAAGAAGAGCTGCTGCAGGAAGAACTGAGCAAGACCGAAGAGAAACTGGTCGAGCTGGAAAATGCGCGCTCCGAAGGTGATGGCGCACTGTTTACGCCCGAACAGGAAGCCGAATTACAGGCTTTCCAGGAGGAAAAGCTGAAGATCCGCAAGCAACTGCGAGATGTTCAGCATCAGTTGGATCAAGATATCGAGGCTTTGGGAACCCAGTTGAAACTGATCAATATCTTCCTGGTGCCGGGCTTGATCTGTCTGCTATTGTTCGTGGGTACGCTGCGCAAACGAGTGGCCTAAACGGCCTGGTTTTGCCAGTCAGGCGGGCGAGCTTTGTGCTCACCCGCCTTTGTTTTTTAGACTGTCTAATGGCTGACTCTGTGTGAGTGCTCCCAATGAGTGATACGCATTCGATCGCGCCGATTCTGTTGCTCGACTCCGGGATCGGGGGGTTGAGCATCGCCGAGTCGATTCTGGCCGCCGGCTTGCGCTGCCCACTGGTGTATGTGGCCGATAATGCGTGGTTTCCCTATGGCTTGCGCGACGAAGCTGATTTACAGGCCCGAGTCGTGGCGCTGATGCAGGTGTTAGTCGAGCAGTATCATCCGCAGTTGGTGGTCCTGGCCTGTAATACGCTGAGTACGCTGGCGCTGCCGGCCTTGCGTGCGCAGTTTCATGTACCTTTCGTTGGCGTGGTACCTGCGATCAAGCCGGCGGCGCAGATGAGCCGTAATAAGTCGATTGCGTTGCTAGCAACCCCGGCAACCGTAAGACGCCCCTATATCGACGATCTGATTGCACAGTATGCGGCGGATTGTCAGGTGCTCAGGGTGGGGTCAAGCGCGCTGGTCGAAGAGGCTGAGAATCTACTCCATGGACGCGCGCTGAATCATGAGCGGATCGCGCAAACATTGGAGCCCATTCGACGCAAGCAAGCGAACGGACTGGATACGGTGGTCTTGGGCTGCACCCATTTCCCCTTGTTGCGCGCAGAATTGGATCGCTTGGCTCCGGGACTGCATTGGGTAGACTCCGGGGAGGCGATTGCGAGGCGCGTACGGAGTTTGCTGGCAGAGCCCGTGATAGGGGCTTCCGTGCCGGAGCTGGAATTAGTCTTCACCGCACCTAATCCAGCGCTTGAGGCGCTGGCGCAAGCGCTGAACCTAAGAGCTCTGCACTGTCGGCGCTTTAGCGTGCTTGAGCGCGCGGGCGCGCTATCGTCCTGAATCAATGGCCTAAGCTGACTTTGCTGTGTTTCTCGCTGTAGATCTTCTCAAAGATCTTGTTGGCGGGCTCAGCATGTCCGAAATAGTAGCCCTGTACTTCCTGACAGCCCAGTGACTTTAGATAATCCAATTGATTGCGACTTTCCACGCCCTCGGCCACGATGTTCAACTTGAGGCCGTGCGCCATTGAGACAATCGCGTTGACGATACACGCTTCTTCTTGTGAGTCATTCAAATCCCGCACGAAAGACTGGTCGACTTTCAAGGTGTGGATCGGTAAGCGACGCAAGTAGTTCAAAGAAGAATAACCGGTGCCGAAGTCGTCGATCGCGATCGTCACGCCGGCATTGGAAAGCTGGCGTAGTTTTCGCGTGATATTTTCCAGATCATTCATCACGACATTCTCGGTCAGCTCGATTTCGAGGTTCTTGGCCGGGAATTGCATCTTGGTGAGCGTATCCATCAGGTTTTGCACGAATTTCGGGTGTTCCACTTGAGAGGGCGAGAAGTTGACCGAAAGCCGGATCTCTTCATGGCCGGCATCGATCCATCGCTTGACCTCGCGACACGCCGCTTGCAGGACCCAATTATTCAATTCGGTCATCAGTTTGGTTTCTTCAGCCAGCGGCAAAAACTCTGCCGGATAGATCAATCCGCGCTCGGGATGTTGCCAGCGCACCAAGGCTTCCACGCCGATAATACGTTCATTGTCTGAGGCGACCAAAGGTTGAAAGTACACCTTGAACTCTTCTTTTTCCAAGGCCATGCGCATGTCGCGCTCCATCTGCAGTCGGTTGCCTGAACTGTGAGTGTTCATCGACTCGCTGAAAAACTGATAGCCATCCTTGCCACGGCCTTTTACGTGATACATTGCCAAGTCTGCGTTCTGAATCAGTTGATCAACACTGTCGCCACCATGCGGGTATAAGGCAATGCCGATGCTCACGCCAACAAAAACCTCTTGGTTGCCCAATTGGAAGGGATCTTTCAAGGTCTTGATCAATTTTTTTGAAATGGTGCGGGCGTCATCGGGCGTGTTGATCGAAGGCAGCAACAGCGTGAACTCATCACCACCGAATCGGGACAGGGTATCGCAAGAGCGGATGCAGTTTTCTAAACGCATCGCTACCGCTTGGAGCAGTCGATCACCCATGGCGTGTCCGAGGGAATCATTCACCACCTTGAAGCGGTCAAGATCAAGGAACATCACGGCTAACATTTGCTTGCTACGTCGTGCTTGGGCGATCGCAAGATTGAGGCGATCTTTAAAGAGCGTGCGATTTGGTAAGCGTGTGAGTAGGTCGTGATAGGCCTGGAAATTGATGAACTCTTCGGCCTCTTTGCGCTCGGTGATATCACGCGCTGTGCCATAGATCCCCATGATAGGAAGCGTGCCCGATAGATTATGGGTGCCTCGATTCTCAATCGGAAACAGCGTGACCTCAAAATAACGCGATGCATGTTTCTCGTTATGCGCTTTCATCCGCAGCTCGATTTTGGCCGCTTCTCCGCGTGGCGACTGTTGCTCTTCAATCACGTAACTGGCCCGCTTCAGATCACTCGCGTCGATGATCTCGTGAATCATCCGCCCAAGGAGTGCCTGCTTGGGATACCCCAAAATGCTTTCCACCTTGTTGTTCAGGAAGGTGAAGCGACCTTGTGGGTCGAGCATGAAAACGATGTCTGGGGAGGTGTTGACGATATAGCGATGCAGTTCTTCGGATTTTTTTAATCGCTCCTGCATCGACAGGTGAGCTTTTTCGAGGAGGATTTTTTGCGCGGTTTTCTCAATCGTATTCAGTAGTTCGTCGCTGTCGTAGGGCTTGCGCAAGTAGTCATGTGCGCCCCGCCGCAAGGCTTTACTGGCTGCGGCAAAGGAGGTTTCGCCGCTGACCACGATAATGGCCGTGTGAATCTGTTTGCGAGCGATGAACTCCATCACTTGATGCCCATCCATGTCGCCCATGTTGAGGTCGAGCAGGACGAGGTCGAACGTGCCACGCAGTAATTGACGGCAGCCTTCACGACCGCCTTGTGCTGTCGTGACAAGGTAGCCATTGTTCTGGAGCAGTGTTTGTAAGCTTTCCAGAATCCTGGGTTCATCATCGACGGCAAGAATGCGCGGTGGATGATCGGCCTGTTCAGGCGCTTGGTGCAGTTTGTCGAGAATCATGCTAGCTAACCAGTTGTACGAGGCTTGTTCTTACACGATGCGCAATGTGTGGGCATGCGCAGGTGCAGGCCGCCTCTTTATAATTTGATCGTAGTGGCCGCATGCGACCCCCTACAACCCTCCGGTCTTCCTTAAACCTATCTCGCCGCAGCGAGTGGACCGCTCCTAATCCTGTGCCCCCCCAGGCAGCAGGATTTGAAATTCAGTTCCTTGGCTGCTACTGCGGCAGCGAATGGTCCCCCTGGCATCCTTAACCAGGTTCTTGGTGATGCTCAAGCCCAGTCCAGAATGTTGTTTACCTTTGGTCGAAGCTACTGGCTTGAACAAATTGCGCAACACCGGATCGGGTATGCCTGGACCATTATCCTGAATCAATATTTCGACATAGTCTTTGCCATCCACATTGACGCAATGATTGGTGCGTATACTCAACTCACCACCATCGGGCATGGCCTCGACTGCATTTTTCATCAAGTTGGTCAGTATCTGCCGCATACTATGACTGCTCGCTGATTGTTTCTTGAGCTGCGGATCCAGGGCAAGCGTACACTGAATGTCGTGGCTCAGGAACAGGGAGCTGCGATATAAGGTGACTAAACTTTTTATTTCATGATTGATGTCGACACCCTGAAGGCTGTCCACCGTCGATGCCTTGAGGTCATTTAGGCGAATCAGTATTTGACCGGTGCGCTCCAATTCCTCGCGCAAGATGGCCAGCTCTTCTTTGACATCCTCATGCGCCCCCAGCTTTTTAGCCAGCGTACCCAGATAGTTATTGATAATACTTAAAGGATTGTTGGCTTCATGGGCAATTTCGTTGGCACGTTGTGCCATGGCCTGAATGGTCGCGTTGTCAGGGTGAGCCAGATCCGCCAACAGGCCCGCGCGGCAACTGGCAGCCGCCTCTAGTAAGAAATAGCGCAGCCGTTGCTGCAGACCATTTTGATCGCTTAGACGAGCGTGAACTCCCGCGACCAATACACAATACAAGTGTTCGTCATCGTAGACGGGAAGGCAAAGTAAGCCCGGTTTGCGTACGAAGCGGCAAATTTGCTGATCGACGACGGGTTGGGCTTGTTGTGGCGTGGCATTGTCGAGAGAGCAGAGGATCGTGCGGCTCAGACCCGCTTGCGCGACCAGGCTCCGGTTAGGCTCCATACGAAATCGGATGGGTACCGGGGTTTCGTCTTGCGCCGGGAGCATAAAGCTCAGTTCATTTTCCGCTTTGTTGTACCAAAAGACCGCACTGCTTGAAAACCCAAACAGCAGGCTCAGCGTGTTTTGTAGCGCCACACCCAGTGACGTTTTAGAGTCGGCGCGACAGAGTTCGCCGCGCGCGGTTTGCAACAAGCTGAGGTTGCGAATCTGGCGTGCCAGCGCGACTTGTTTTTCTTGGTCCGCGCTAAGATCGTCGTTCGCCAAATCAATACGGATGGCCATCGACTTGGCCACGGCCACCACCTCCGCGCGGATTTTGCGACTGATTTCACTGACCAAAGAGGGGTTCAGCTCGAACAGGTCTTCCGCGATCTCATAGCCCTGATCTTCTGGGCTGCCGGGGTCTTCGCTCAATAGGCTGGATAGCGCGACTATTTTTACCAAATGGTGCGCGTCCATCAGCATCTCTGCCGGCGCATGATGGAATTCGCGGGCGTCGGCAATGAGTGAACCCACGCCCCATTCACGGCTCATCCACGCACCGACCGTGCTGGGATTGACGCCAAAGGCTTCATGTTCCCGCTGCAGCAAGGCCTGATCATCTTGTGGCGCCTGACTGAGTAAGTTTAGATATTGCGTTTCATGATTGGTTTTGAGTATCAGTTCACCAATATTGTGCAGTAATCCCGTGAGATAGGCTTCTTCGGGATTGGGGTAGCTGGTCAGAATGGCCAGCGACTTCGCGAGCAAAGCGCAGCTGAGCGAACGCCTCCAAAAACGGCTTAAAAAATCCGACTGGGTTTTGCTGAAGCTCGAGAAAAACTGTTGCACCGAGGCCGTGATGACGATGGTCTTGATGGTATCGGTACCCAACACCAGCAAAGCCCGCTCAAGCGAGTTAATTTTTACGCCGCGACTGTAGAAAGGAGAGTTTGCCAGTCCGACCACTCGCGCAGCGATCGCAGCATCGCGACTAATAATGGTGCTAATTTCCTGAAACGTGCTGTCTAGATCCTGACAGGCGTGCAGCAGCTCTACCAGTACATGCGGTAGTGAGGGGAGATGGCTGATTTCGAGCTCGGCCAGGAAACGTTCTTGCGAATTGGACATTTATGCACTGATTTTTCAGGTTATTTTCAGGTTGGCCTGTCAAGGTCAACTGTTAATTGCTTAAGATTAGCCAATAGTTGTTAAAAATTAAACATTTATTGTATTTATTTTAAGCAATTCATGAGATTTGTGCGCTTTCTTCTTGTTCTTAGGTTTTCGGCGGAGCGCGACATGCTGCACATTTTTTAGCAACTACGGCCAGCGTTCTGTGACTTATTGCGCAAGATGGTTTTTTGCCTGCTCGAAAGTGGTTAGAATCAAACCTATTCATTTGCCTGGATCTGCCACCCTGCACGGGTCAAGACGACAACGAATCCTATGTCCCTGAATCACCGTAAACGTCAAGCGGGTGACCCGAGCGCTCCCCATGTGATTGCGATCACCGGTGGCAAGGGCGGCGTGGGAAAAACCAGTGTCTCGGTTAATCTGGCCATTGCACTGGCACGCTTGCGGCACAAGGTTTGCCTATTCGATGCAGATACAGGTCTGGCCAATATCAATGTGATGCTGGGCTTATATCCCTCGTGTACTTTAGAGCATTTGCTGACCGGCGAGCGCTCGCTGCAGGATGTCGTTCTGCAAGGGCCCGAAGGTATTCATATTGTGCCTGGCGCTTCTGGTTTCAGCGATTGTATCGATATGGACGTAGGTCAGCAGCAGCGTCTGTTGTCGGCGATTCGTTCGCTGGAGCCACACTACGATTACCTGCTGGTCGACACGGCAGCGGGGGTCTCTGCCACCGTGTTGCACTTTATTGCCGCCTGTCAGGTGGCGGTTGTGGTGCTCACCCCCGAACCGACTTCTCTGACCGACGCGTTTTCTCTGCTTAAGGTGCTAAAGCGCCGCGGTTACAAGCGCAAAGTGCAGATCCTGTTGAACATGGTCGAAAGTGCCGCACAAGCCGACAAAGTGTTCCAACGTTTTCGCACCGCGGTGGACAAGTATTTGGACTTGCCATTGGAGTATCTAGGTGCCATCTGGCGTGATGAAAGCATGCGCGCGGCGGTCAGTTTGCAGCGCCCGGTCGCTTTGTTCCCGCGCGATGACCCCTCGGCTCGCAGCTTTTTTCGCTTGGCGGAGCGTTTGGAAGATCTGTTCATGGGGCCGGTCCCGCGTTTGGCGTTTAGCGCTTATTGGCAGCGCTTGATTGAACGGCGCAGTCAGGGAGTGGTGACGCGTAAATCGGTGGCGGAGCATGAGGCACGTCTCCCCGTGTTGTCGTCGCGGGTCGAGACGGCTGAAGCACCTGAGGTCAACGAGTCAGCGCAGGAGCAGTGGGTTGACGTACGGCGTCATTTCAATGCGTTTTTGCAAGCGCCTGATACCACTCCCGAGCAGGTATTGACGCTATTGAGCATGGGGCTGTCGCAGTGGTCACAACGTCTGGGTGCTGCGCTCGGCGATCTCGTCTGCGCAGCAATGGACGGGCTGCAGCCGGAGCAATTGGACGCCAAACAACGGGCGTTTTTAAGCACAGTGATTGCGCGACTTGGGCTGTGGGAGGCTACGCCGGCAAGCTTACCGACACCTGTCATGAATGACGGTAAAGATGTGGCGCCTACCGAGGAGGATGAGCGACCGGAAGATAGCGAACATGTGATGGTCAAAACCCGTTACGATGCCAGTTTCGGGAATCAAGAGCATTTGGCGGATCGGATTCGGCGTGCGGGTAACAATACCTCGTTGGAAAGTCTGCTCGAATCGATTAAGTACGCATCGCTGGTGGACTCTTCGGACGCCTAGTCTTAAGGTGATGGCGCTCGCGTCATCCTAGTTACATTCGTTATAGGTTCGAGCAGGCGAAGGCCGACTTGCGCTCGAGCATCAGACCATGCTGGACGCATGGTGCAAAACAATAACTCACCGCTCAAAAGGAGATCGCCATGAGTGAATCGCGCACCTATCCCATCCCTGCCGCTGCCGCTGAGCGTGCCCGAATCAGCGAAGCAGATTATCACCAGATGTATCAGCAATCGATCGACAATCCCGAAGCTTTTTGGGCGCAACAGGCGGCTCGTCTGGATTGGACCAAACCCTTCAGTAAAGTGAAGAATGTTTCTTATGCGCCCGGAAATATTGCCATCAAGTGGTTTGAGGATGGTGAGCTTAACGTCTCGGCCAATTGTTTGGATCGGCACCTGGCGCAACGGGGCGATCACACGGCGATTATTTTTGAGGGCGATGATCCGGCTAATAGTCGCCATATCAGCTACCGCGAACTCTTTGTTGATGTCTGTCGCTTTGCCAACGCGCTGAAGTCACTCGGGGTGAAAAAAGGCGATGTCGTGACCCTCTATATGCCGATGGTCCCGGAAACGGCGGTGGCGATGTTGGCCTGCGCACGTATCGGTGCGATCCACTCGGTCGTATTCGGCGGATTCTCGCCTGAGGCGCTTGCGGCGCGTATTGCGGATGGCCTAAGTCGGGTCGTGATTACGGCTGATCAAGGGGTCCGCGGTGGCAAGATCATCCCCTTGAAAAGCAACGTTGATACGGCACTGTCTAATGCTTCCCTGGCGGTCGGCAAGGTGGTTGTGCTGCAACGCACAGGGGCGGAGGTTCCGATGCAGCGTGGCCGTGACTGTTGGTGGCATGAGCTTATCGAAGGGCAAAGCGAGCACTGTGAGCCTGCCGCCATGAGTGCGGAGGACCCATTATTCATGCTTTATACCTCTGGCTCGACCGGTAAGCCCAAGGGTGTGTTGCATACCAGTGCTGGCTACTTGCTCTACGCCGCGCTAACGCATGAAGCGGTCTTCGATTACCAAGAGGGAGATGTCTACTGGTGTACCGCTGACTTTGGTTGGATCACTGGTCATAGTTACATTCTTTATGGGCCATTGGCTAACGGTGCGATTACATTGCTGTTTGAGGGCGTGCCTAATTATCCTGACTACTCACGCTTTTGGCAGGTGGTTGAAAAACATCGGGTCAATGTGTTTTACACGGCGCCGACAGCCATCCGAGCGCTAATGGCTGAGGGCGATGCGCACGTGCAAGGCGCGGATTTGTCCAGCTTGCGCTTGCTGGGCTCGGTGGGTGAGCCGATCAATCCAGAAGCCTGGGAATGGTACTACCGAGTGGTCGGTCAGTCGCGATGCCCTATTGTGGATACCTGGTGGCAGACTGAAACCGGAGGCATTCTGATCTCTGCGCTGCCAGGGGCGACGCCATTGAAGCCGGGGTCGGCGACGCGCCCCTTGTTTGGCATACGCGCAGCGCTGGTGGACAACGAAGGCAAGCTGCTGGAAGGTGAAGCCGAGGGGAATCTGGTGATTCTTGACAGTTGGCCCGGCCAAATGCGCACGGTTTTTGGCGATCATGCACGGTTTGAACAAACCTATTTCAGTCAATTTCCGGGAATGTATTGTACGGGCGATGGCGCCCGACGAGATGCCGATGGTTATTTCTGGATTACCGGTCGCGTCGATGATGTGTTAAATGTCTCGGGGCATCGCATGGGTACGGCCGAAATTGAAAGCGCACTGGTGGCGCATCCGGATGTTGCCGAAGCCGCGGTGGTGGGCTATCCCCATGCCATCAAGGGACAGGGGATTTATGCGTATGTCTCACTGATGCATGATCGTGAGGTGGAGCAGAGTGAGGCAAAAATTGCAGAGTTGAAGCAATGGGTGCGCAAGGAAATCGGCGCGATCGCGACACCGGACCTGATTCAGTGGGCGCCCGCCTTGCCGAAGACGCGTTCAGGTAAAATTATGCGCCGTATCCTGCGTAAGATTGCCGCTAATGAAGCGGATCAACTGGGTGATATCTCAACCCTGGCCGACCCTAGTGTGGTGCAGCATCTGGTTGAGCAGCGCTTGAATCGCTGAGTTGCTTCAGGGCGCTTACCCTTGGGGCGCGCCCTTTTTCACCATCAATCTTAGGGTCTTAGTGGCTCCGGCCTCTTGCGCAAACCATAGTTGCGCGAAGCCACGGAGGGATCATAGGTCTTAATCGCATCTCCAGCGCGATCGAGATACTCAAACATTGCGTAACTCTTGTGCGAATACGCGAAGGTTTGTTGCTCCAAGGGTGAAGTCAGCCCTGCCAGGGAGGTGGGCTCGCCGATGATGCTTTCATTAACGAATTTGATCACCGGCATATTTAAGGCTTGGATGTCGTTCAGATCATTCTCGATGATGCCCGCGTGAATAAACAGGGTGTCTTGGTGGTCGATGACGCGTGTACCGCCTCCCGTTTCGGGTTCCAGGTTCACAATGCCATCTTCAGCCGTAATGCTGTAGGCATATAAATTGGGCGATTCTAAAGCTGGCGCCTCACCGGCCCCGCCAGCATCGGTGCTTGTGCCTCGGATCAGTGCGATGCTTTCGGTGTCGCTGCCCTGATTGACAGCCCGATAGTCCAGCAGGCGAACGAATAGGCTATTCGGTAGCTCGGTGCTCAGTCCGACACCTCGGCTGAAATCAATCGCCTTAATCATGGGGCCGGTATTACCCGCTCCGCTACCCTGATAATCAACCAGGTTCAACAGCGGATAAGCGCCGATTTGATCCAAATACCAGTCGATGTCCTGCTTGCGCGTACGCGGGAACCAGATCTTCTCTACAGGAAAAACAGGATTAGCTTGCAGGTCTTCGAAGTAAACCAGGGCGTGTTCCAGCGGGTCGCTATCGAGAAAGGTGCGATGCACAAAGAGCTTGCTGTTATTGCCCCGGAAGCGGATAGAGGTATTGGGGGCCAGCGTCGAGAGTCTTAAGCGTACGCCATCGTCGCGGACCATGATCAGTTGGTTATTATCGATGATATAAAAAGCGCCACCGGGTGAAACGAAGAAATTCGCTTCAACATAGCTGTCGTCGGCCTGATGAGTGCGCGCGAAATAGGGCGTTTGGAGGCTACGCTGGCGCTCAGTTGAGCGGTAATCATCGAATAGCTGCGGTATCGTCATTTTGACGACGTTCCAACCGACAATGACCAGCACGTAATTCGTGCGCAAAACACCGTCATAACGTTGAATATAATGTCTGGGGCGAGCCTCTTCCACGATGAAGGGCTCTGCTTCTGGGTTCAGTTGCGGCAGAACGGGCGACCCATCCGTGGGGGCCGGCAGGAAGAGATTCCACAGTAGCGTGTTGCGTTTGCGCGCCAAATCATGCACGAAGAATTTCAGTTCTTGGTTTAGCGGGTCGTAGCCAAGAAAGCCAACCTGGCGTCGCCCCATGTCGATAATCGGGCGTCCGGCATGGTAGAGCGCAGGGTCCGTTGTGCGCGGTTGCCCCACATAGGCCTTGATGTCTTCAACACTGAACTCGAAAATCGGCGGGTCGAGTTGATAAATTTTTTCGCTGTCGTCTTCCGGAACATTTTTAACCAGGTGGGTGTTGGCCAGCATCCACCACAGAGGGCGCTCATCGTCGGTAATGGGTTTGTTACTGAGGTTTTCGCCGGCTTGACCGCTGTTTAGTTTGGTTCTGAGGCGGTTAAAGCGTACCCGTAGGGTTTTTCGAAAAGCTTCCATGATTTCCATTCGAAAATAGGCATCC
Organism: Oleiphilaceae bacterium; assembly: GCA_041591755.1. Classification (GTDB taxonomy): domain Bacteria; phylum Pseudomonadota; class Gammaproteobacteria; order Pseudomonadales; family Oleiphilaceae; genus JBFHRI01. The sequence goes on along the minus strand of JBFHRI010000042.1, from coordinate 1,555 downwards.
GCCTGATTGCAATCGCCATGCGTCGCAATCGCCGTGTAGACGGCAAGTTCTTCCTGATAGATGACTCTCGAGTTATCGAAGTTCAGTTTGTCGAGGGTGGTGACAGGGCGTAGGCCACAGACCGTACCGCGTATTTCACCCTGTTCAAAATCATAGAGTTCATGCGTCTGACGCGTGGAAAGATCCATCATCATGACTTTTTGATTCAGTGCATACACCATGTATTCCGGCGTGGAAGTGTAGGCCTGGTAGTTGCGACCGCTGGCCGAGGTGGAAAACGGCGCGTCGGTATTCATGGTCATGAGGTGCCGAAATCCCGCAGGAAGCAGTGTCACCGCATCAACCTGGACTTGCAGGTTTTCATCCAACCGTAAGTTTTGAATATTCCGAACGTCGCCGCCACTGGTCAAGAAGGGACGCAGTGCGGGAGCGGCATCGGGAAACGGCGTGCCGACATCAGTCGGCTCGGTTTCACTACATCCAGCCAAAAGTATAAGGCTGAACAAGCAGAGACTTGTCGCTGCCGCAAGCAAGTTGCTTCGCGCGCTGTCAGTGTGGCGTGAACGGGGTTCAATCCGCTGTCTCATACAACCTCGGCTGTGGATCAGAAAATCCGGTTGAATTTCAGGTGACGCTGCGACTCGTTTTGAACGTGTTCCCGCAAATTAAGAAAGTGCAGGCTGACGTTAGCGTCAGCGTCGGCAGTGTACAAACCACCGTAAATATCGTTATTGATAAAACTTTCGAAAGGGGCGGGATTGGCAACATAGACCGCGCCTTCTATGTATCCCAGTACATCTTTGGTCGAAAAGCCATCGCGCAAGCCCGGTGCGAAGGGCGCCACGATAGGATTGACCAGGCTGCCGTCGTCCGCATGCATCTCGGACGTCAGGATGAGTGGGTAAGCGCCATGGCTACGATGATCGCGCAAAAACGCGAGTTTGCTGTGGGAGTAATTTGTGCGGCTGATATTTTCTTCAAGCGGCTCTTTGATCACAGCGGACTGCCACTCATTATTATTGGTCAGCGTGGTGACATACAGTTGTTGCCGGATGATGCGGGCCTCTACTTTTTGACCACTCGCCAAAGATACCGCACTGCCCGGTTGCGCAGGGTTAACGGCAACCACTGATTGCTGGTTGGTATTGGTCGTCATGTGCACCAGGACGCGAGGGCTGGTGATCGATGAGAAAATAGACAAGCTCAGGTCTGTAACATCATTAGATACGGAATATACGGGGGCATTCAGGAACCCAATCGGGTTCTTATTCTGATAATAATGCACATAGCGACCATCCTTGATGGCGAAATGGGTTCCATCGGTTGCCAGCGAAATGGGATCGTCACCATCGGCCTCCAGGGTTTGCAAGGTCGGTGTTTCAAACAACGCCGTTAGTGGTGGATTGCCGGGCAGTTCGGTTGCCGACTCCTGCCGATCGATCGCGAAGATTTGTCGCGGCACATTGAGGACATATATGTTGCTAGCACTTTGCACGAGCAAGACATCGCGGGCAGCTTGGAAGAAACGCGGAATGGAGCCGTCACCGGGAATCGG
>JBFHRI010000041.1:0-15112 GCA_041591755.1 Oleiphilaceae bacterium | reverse complement strand
TGCATTACATCAGTCAAGCGGGGCATGACATCGAACAAGCGCGCGCCGAAGGTGGCGAGGCTTTAGCAGCAGTCATCACTATTGTGCAACGCCATATCCCGAGCCACTCGGCAGAGTCGATTGCGGCGAGCCTCGACCCGCGGCTGCGCGCAATCAACTTCCAACATCTGGGCATCGACAAACCGGGCCTGCGTCAAATCATGAACTTGGCTGTCGAAAGCGGACTGTTGCGCGAAGCAGTCGATCTCGACTCGTTTGCAGATGCCCGTTTTGAGCAGGGGCTGGGGCCCTAACTGTAATGAAACCGTACAAAGCGAAAGACCGTCATTACGCCTTCGGCAGCCGCTTTAGGCCCATCCGCAATACCTTGGTGTCATGGTTTCTATGTCTATCGCTGATTCCCCTGATTGTGGTGGCCATCGTCAACACCACATTCTCGTCCGAAACCATGAAGCGGGAAGCGATTGCAGCGCTCGACAAGAGTGCACAGCTTCACTCCACCTACATTAAGAGCTGGTTCGATTATCGGGTGATGGACCTGGATAGTCAGGCAGAATCCACCCGTCATGCAGAGTTCTTGCAACGACTGGGTGAACGCTGGCGCGCCAGCGGCCTGTCGCTCGAGCAATACGTAGAGAACTATGATTGGGTAGCGCTTGTGCATGACTTTCAGAGTGACCTACTGACGCATCTGCGACGCTACGATTACATCTACGACTTGTTTCTAATCGATCAACAAGGGAATGTGCTCTTCAGTGCAATTCGTGAGCCCGATCTTGGAACCAATTTGCTGACAGGTCCGTATCGCGACACAGAGTTTGCGAAGGCCTTACAAATCACCTTAAATACTGGCGAGCGGCAGTTTTCCAACTTGGAACGCTACCGCCCTTCGGCGCATAGTCTGGCCAGTTTTCTTATCGCGCCGGTGCTGGATGCCAAGGGCAGTCGGTTGGGCGCCTTCGCTATTCAGCTGCAGCTCGAGCGTCTTTATCATGCGCTTGATCACACATCCACCCAGCAAGATGGCAAGCAAACGCATTATTTAATTAGCTCCAAGGGCTTATTAATCAGTCCTCTCGATGACTCACGCGAGCAGATTCTCGAACGTATCATTCCCCCTCATGCTCACGCCCTGACATCAGGTACAGACCGCCTTAGCTACACCGGCGCCTTGGGGGCCCCGGTCTTTGGCGTCGCTTACCCCATTGAGGTGTTGAATCAAGAATGGTACTTGGTTAGCGAGGCCGACGAAGCTGACATCCTCGACGCCAGTTTGCGAGGCACGCGTATCAGCCTGTTATTAATGCTGATTACCGCACTGGTGGTGATGGTGTGCGCCATGTGGATTGCACGCCGTCTGACCAGTCCGCTCTCCAGCTTGGTACGCGTAACAGAGCAAGTCGCGGCCGGGCAAACGCAAGTCGAGGCTGAAGTCCATGAAAACAATGAAATTGGCCTCCTGGCCAAGGCCTTCAATCATATGCTGCATAGCCGGCAAAAGTACGAGAAAAAACTGCAAAGGGCGCAACAGGATGCCGAACAGGCTAGTCGTGCCAAAGGCGAGTTTTTAGCCAGCATGAGCCACGAAATTCGAACTCCGATGAATGGCGTCTTGGGCATGCTCAGTTTGCTGGCCACGACGCCGTTGAGTAGCGATCAAAAACGCCGCCTAGCTGTGGCGGATCGCAGCGCTCGCTCTTTGCTGACCTTAATCAACGACATTCTCGATTTTTCGAAGGTCGATTCCGGTAAGCTGGAGTTGGAGTATCTCGATTTTGACCTGCGCGCCCTACTTGATGATGTAGCCGAGGCGATGGCCTTACAGGCACACCAGAAATCCCTGGAACTGATATTGGATACCAAGGGCGTCACCACCTCACATGTCCGAGGAGATCCAGGAAGGCTTCGACAGATTCTGACCAACATCATCAATAATGCCATCAAGTTTACCGAGCACGGCGAAATTGTTATTCGTGCTGCATTACATAAGATCGACGCTCAGCACTGGCAACTGCATTGTGAAGTAAAAGATACCGGGATTGGTATATCCCCGGCTGTACTGAAGAATCTGTTCCAAGCCTTTACTCAGGCAGACTCTTCAACAACGCGCCGTTTCGGTGGCACCGGACTCGGACTGGCCATCGTCAAACGTCTGTGCCAGTTGATGCAGGGCGATGTGTCAGCGCAGAGTGAAGTAGGTAAAGGAAGCACTTTCAGCATTCAGGTGAAACTCGCAACCAGTGCGATGGCGCGGCATGTCATGCCCAGTGTCAATATTAGTGCGCAACGCTTTTTAGTCGTCGATGACAATCAGACCAACCGCCAAGTGCTGTGCGAGCAGCTGGCGCTTTGGGGGGCGCAAGCGGACCAGGCCGAAAATGCACAGCAGGCCTTAACCCTGTGCCGAACTCAGCATTACGATATTGCCCTGCTGGACCAACAAATGCCCGAAATGGATGGTGCGACCCTGGGCGCCGCCCTGCAACGAGACCCACTGACTCGCTCGATCAAGCTGGTGATGATGACCTCTATCGCCCGCGCCGGCGATGCGAGTCATTTTGCGGATCTCGGCTTTTCAGCCTATTTCCCAAAGCCCGCTACGACCTCTGACATATTCGACGCATTGCAAGTGCTCACCGCCGAGGGCCCGGTCTTGCAGGATGCTAAGCCACTGCTGACCAGCCATTATCTACGCGCACTGGACCGTGTTAAAAGCGGAGAGGAAGATAACGCAAGTGACGCAGCGGTGACGGCAAGCCAACTCGACTCGATGGTACGTTTGTTGGTAGTGGAGGATAATCAAGTTAACCAGTTAGTCGCACGGGAATTACTGCAAATGCAAGGCTATTCACTGGTTGATACCGCAGAGCACGGACTTGAAGCCCTGGCGATGCTGCGCAGTGCGCCCGACGATGCTCCCTACGGGCTGATTCTGATGGACTGCCAAATGCCCGAACTTGACGGTTATGAAACCACGCAGAAAATTCGCGAAGGTGCCGCCGGAGAACGCTACTGCAAAATCCCGATTATCGCACTGACGGCCAATGCCATGAAGGGCGACGAGCAAAAATGCCTCGACGCCGGCATGAATGACTACTTGAGCAAACCGCTTGATGCCCCGGCTCTTGCCGCCGCTCTGTGCCGCTGGCTTGAGAACTAAACCGCGGATGTTGTCAATGAGCGCCAGCGCCAGAGCAAGGCCGCACAGGCCAAATACATCGCCAGACCAAACGCTAACACGGTCGGTAGCAGGGCAGACGCATTAGGCATCAAGGCCAGTAAAGCCAATACCAAGGTCAAGTTGCGCACCAAGGTCCCCAGCACGAGAGTGCGTCTGACCACTGGATCTGACTCGAGCAAGCCCGGTGGCAAAGCCAGAATCAGCACGAGGAGCCCTGCGGCAGCCAGCGGCTGCAATGGGCCACCCAGAATCTCAACCGCATAGCGATAAAACAGGGCCGCCACCAGCAAAATGACAGAAAGCCCAGCGCTGCGATTCAAACGTCTCTGCCAACGAGCGCTGCGTGCCCCTCGCGCCCTGCCCATCCATCGGCCCAGCGCAAACGGCAGCAACGTAATCAGGGCCAGCACCCCGGTTAATTCGAGCAGACTCAATACCCCAAGCTCATAGTGCCCACTCCAAGACAATAGACTCACGCTGACGATACTGGAACCCACACAACTGAGAATGAGCATTGCGGCCAAGGGCTCTGAGCCATTAACCTGACGAATAAAGGCCCCTGCCGAGGTTCCCCCGGCACACGCGATACAGAGCCCCAGGGCGGCCAGCACGGAAGCATTAAATCCGCCCGTACTCAGCTGCACACAAAATAGTAACAGCGCTGGCAATAGAAAGTTGTATCCCAGCACCGCGCGAAACAGGACATTCAAATTTGCTGCAGAGGCCTGACGCCGGGGCGCAAGCCCCAATGCCAACATAATCACGACCGAGTTGAGTATCGCCCACACATCAAACACCGCACTCATCGGCAACACGCCCAGCCAAATCCCAGCGACGCCGGCCGATTAAGGGATGACTGGATCCTGCGTACGACTCTTGCGGCATCGGGCCCCACACCGCGCAGCGTCGCTGAGGCGTTATTGCGCTGCCACGCGTTTCCAACAAAAAATAGACCCGCAACATGGCGCGCGACGCCGCCTTTCTGTTGCGCGGCCTCGGATGCACTCAAGCCATCCAGCCCCTCCAGATAAGCCGGTCGATTGACAAAACCGGTCGCCAGCAATAGGGTGTCAAAAGGCTGCGCCTTTTCGTTCCAGACCAGACCCTGCTCCGTGATACGCTGAAACATCGGTCGATACTTCAACTTTCCGCTGGCAAAAGCAGCCCGATAACGACCGTCATCCAGCACAGGAGTGGCCGGCGCCCAGCCCAGCCAGTGTCCCAAGGGCCATTGATCAAGGCCGCTGCGTCGCAGCCAAAAATGGATATCCCTACCCCACTGACGCTGTGCAAGAAACCGCGGCCGGCCACGGCCCAACACAGTAACGTCTCGCGTGCGCGACAATTCATGGGCAATCTGAATCGCCGAATTGCCCACGCCAACGACCGCCACACGCTGACCCAGCACGTCCTCCGGTCGACGATAGGCCGAGGAATGCAGGACTTGTCCGGTAAATTGATCAAGCCCTTCAAATGCCGGAAGATGAGGCTGGCGAAACGGGCCACTGGCACTGATCACGGTGCGCGCTTGCCAGGTTTCCCCAGCATCCGTCATAACATGAAAATTTCCATCAACCCCTGTCACGCGCTGCACGCGCGCACCGAAGCGAATGGGAAAAGCGAAATGGCGGGCGTACTGCTCTAGATAGCCCACCACTTCGTCGCGCCTAGGGTAGCGCTCAGGATCACCGGGGAAGGGCAAACCGGGCAAGCCGCTGTACGCGGCGGGGGAGAACAGTACCAGGCTATCATAGTAATGCGGCCAGGAACCGGCCGCGCGTTGTGTCGCCTCTAACACCAAAAAATCCAGGCCAGCCTTTTGCAAATGATAGGCGCTGGCCAAGCCCGCCTGCCCCGCACCAATGACCAACACATCTAACATCCTAACACTCCTAATTTTCGCGAATTAACGAAATAATCTCGTAAAAAAATGCCCCTAACAACACCGCTGTAAATACTGCCCCAGTTGATCCAACGCAGACTGTATTTTTGCCACATTTGGCGTATACGTCACTTCCTTCCCGTGCTTTTCATGGGCCAGCAGACCCGCCTCACGCAACTGTTTCAAATGCTCCGATACGGTCGACATACCCAAACCAGTTTGCTGCGCAACCTCGCCTACGGTCATCTCTGACTGTGCCGCAAACAACAGCATGATGCGTTGGCGATTCTCATTCGACAAGGCTTGTAAAAACTTGCTGACCTCAATTGGAAAGCTCATAGAGGACTCTCGGCAAAACATCATTTCGGATATTTACGAAATATATACCGCTCTGGCGCGCAATACAAGCCGGCGAGTTCCACCTTTTGACCGCTAACATGATTAAGATCAGCGCAAAGCTAGGTGCCTGTGAGGACAATAGAAGACCTGTTTACCACCCAAAAGACACAGCATGCGACGACAAAGCGAACATCCCCACGCGACTGAAATAAGAGCCCTATTCCAACAATTGGGCAGCGCCGAACAGGGCTTGAGTGATGCAATGGCCACTCAGATCCGCGCCCGCTGCGGAGACAATAGCCTGCCCCTGGAACCACCACGTCCGGCGTGGCGCCGCTTGCTGGCGCAATTTCATAACGTGCTGATCTATGTCTTACTGCTCAGCGCCCTGCTTAGCTTACTGTTGCAACATTGGGTGGATAGCGGGGTGATTCTCGCGGTCGTCCTGATCAATGCGATTGTCGGCTTCATCCAGGAAGGCAAAGCCGAAGATGCGCTGCGCGCGATCTTGTCGATGAGCACCTCACACTGCCTGGTTATGCGGGAGGGTCGCCTGAAGTCGATCGACAGTCGCTTACTGGTCCCCGGCGATGTCGTGATGTTACAGGCCGGCGATCGCGTGCCCGCCGACATGCGGTTGTTTGTCTGTAAAGATCTGCGCTGCGACGAGTCCGCACTGACCGGCGAAGCACAACCCGTGAGTAAACAGCTGCATGCGCTGGCCCCAGATACCACCTTGGCCGAGCGCCGCAACATGGCCTATATGGGCACTTTGGCGACCTATGGCATGGCACAAGGGCTGGTCGTGGCGACGGGCCTGGCGACGCAGTTAGGTGAGATCAGTTCAATGGTCAAGCGGGTGCACATACGGCCAACCCCGCTGCAACAGCAACTGACCCGTTTCGCTAAACAGTTGGCCCTGGGCATTCTTGTTTTTGCTGCGCTGGCGATGCTGTTTGGCATCTGGTTCCATCAATTGGCACCGGCGGCCATGTTTCAAGCGGCCATCGGCATCGCTGTGGCGGCGATTCCGGAGGGCCTGCCCGCGATCGTCACCATTGCCCTCGCCATGGGGGTCCAGCGCATGGCCCGTCAACGCGCCTTAGTGAGACGCCTGCCCGCGGTTGAGGTTTTGGGCTCGGTGGATGTGATCTGTTCGGATAAAACCGGCACCCTCACCGCCAACGCCATGACCGCACGGGAACTGTTCAGTGCCACAAATTCTTATCAGATCAGCGGTGAGGGGTATCGCCCGGAGGGCGCGATTACCGATCGATCCACCGGCCAGCGTGTTTTGCCTGAACACGATGCCTGTCTGACGCGAGCCTGTGAAATTGCCTTGTTATGCAACGATGCCACGCTCAGCCACCAAGATGAGCAATGGTCCCTCAATGGCGATCCAACTGAAGGGTCACTCCTAGTCTTGGCCCTTAAGCATGGTCAAATTGAGCAGTCGCTGGCCCAGCAATGGCCACGCATTGATGTGCTCCCTTTTGAGAGTGCAAACCGTTACATGGCCACGCTGCACCATAATGCCGAAGGCACCATTCGCCTGATGGTCAAAGGCGCGCCGGAACGTTTGCTGGGCTTTGCCACGACGCAACTTGGCAACCCAACGGTCGAGCCTCTGTTACCCAGCGCGTGGGAAGCGGCAATGGCTGATTTTGCCGGACGTGGCATGCGCGTGATGGCACTGGCTTATAAAGAGTTGGCGCACCGCCCTGAGGTCCTTAAGGCAGAAGATGTTGAGCACAACTTGACCCTGGTGGCCCTGGTAGGCATCAGCGACCCCCCGCGTCCGGAGGCCATTGCAAGCATTCGCATGTGTCACCAGGCCGGCATTCGGGTCAAGATGATTACCGGTGACAACCCGGTGACCGCCGCAGCGATTGGCGCTGAGTTGGGCCTGCGCGTTGAGCGCGTGCTGACCGGCCAGGATATTGATGGACTGACCCCTCAGCAGCTCAGTGAAACCGTCGAGCAAGCCGATATCTTTGCCCGCACCAGTCCGGCCAATAAACTGCAATTGGTCAGCGCTCTGCAGAATAACCGTCACGTTGTGGCGATGACGGGCGATGGAGTCAATGACGCACCGGCCTTAAAAAAAGCCAGTATTGGTGTCGCGATGGGCCAAAAAGGCACCGATGCCGCCAAAGAAGCTGCCGACTTCGTCCTTACCGATGATAACTTCAGCACCATCGCCATGGCCGTCCGCGAGGGCCGCACGGTCTATGACAACATTCTTAAATCAATCATCTTTATCTTGCCCACCAATCTGGCTGAAGCGTTGGTCATTTTTTCTGCCGTCCTGTTCGGACTGATGATGCCGATTACCCCCGCTCAGATACTCTGGGTGAACATGATCACGGCCGTGACCTTAGCCTTGGCGCTGGCCTTTGAGCAGACCGAGCATGGCATCATGCGCAGACCACCGCGACCTTTTGGACAAGGCTTATTCACGCCCGCCCTAATTGTCCGCATGCTGCTGGTGGGCGGACTGGGCGCCAGTATCGTGTTTTCGCTGTTCTATGCCTATCGTGTGCAAGGTGCGACGATCGAATATGCGCGCACCATTGCGGTCAATGCGCTGGTGATGATCGAAGTCTTTTACTTGTTTAACTGCCGCCAACTGACGCAAAGCCTATTTCACCCGCGATCGATGCATGGTGCCTTGCCGGCCCTGCTGGCCGCATTTTCAGTGCTCTGTTTGCAGCTGGCATTCAGTTACCTTCCCGTGTCGCAGCAGCTCTTTGGTCTGGCATCGATTAGTGGATGGGACTGGTTGCTGATTGTGTCGTGTGCGCTGCCGGTATTGGTGATTGTCGAACTGGAAAAAGCCTGGCTTCGTCACGCCTTAAAACCCGCTCCGCAGATCCCAGCGCATGGCGCAATACATTCCTGACGATGACGAATACGCGCCATTACATGGGCACCCAGAAGACCCACGCGAGGTCGAAAAGCGCGACGCGTCTCATTTTGCTGAATTCGCGATGCCCGCTGTTTTACAGCAGCCGCGAACTTGTATAGCCTGCGCAGAAAATTGGCCCTTTTCGACGCATCCCAATGAAAAAATTTACCGCCGGATTATTGCTTTCTTTACTCGCTCCGCTCGCCTTCGCAAACCCGCCCGCGACGGCCGCAAGCGAAGCTTACACCCGTTGGATGGTGGGTCTGGACTTGTCGATGTTACAAGACGACGCCGAGCTGCTGGACAAAAACTTCTACGCACTTTCCGCGACACTGGGCTACCGCTATCGCGTGATGGATCAGGGCTACCTGATACCAGAGCTGCGTTTCGGTTATGCGGTGGGGCCTGACAACGTCGAAGCCGACAAAGATCCCGAAACGCCCGGACGTATCGTCTTCGACGACATGGTTAGCTTCGCACTGCGCGCACAGTATGAGCACGACGAAAAGTACTATGGTTTTGTCGCGCCCTCCTATGCCTATTTTGGCTATATGTTTTCACTGATTCGGGAAGACTTTGAACGCCCCGACTTAGGCGATAGTCGAGGCATGGGTCTGGGCTTTGGCGGCGGATACCGCTTCGACGTCCATACGTCGGTCGAGCTGAGCATGGACTTCTATGACAACCGCAGCCTGTTCAGCATCGGCACCCGCATGAACTTCTAAGTGCGTAAGCCTACACTGACTGCATAACGAATCATTTCATAACTAATGTCTTCGGGAGTCGCATCAAACACCGGTTTGATGCGCTCAGGACGCGCCAACTCCTGCCACGTACGCTGGATTAGCGAAATATGATCCGGGCCAATCAAATCGGAAATATCGACCTCGCGATGGTGGAAGTGCAAGCGCAGTAAATGCGCCTTGATGGTTTGCGGGCTCAAGTCGCGTTGCTTTGCAATCTCAGTTAGCGACAACCCCTGTTGGTGAAGGTCCAGCGTTTCCAGATGGGTCTGACCCAGTTGCCCCATGTCCCAATCGCTTTTCGGAGCTGTGGTTTTCTTCGCGGGCGGCACGGGTTTACTCGCCTGCAGTTGGCGCTCCTCCTCCGGCACCCGCGCACAAATCAGTTCGACGAAGGCTTTGCCATAACTCTCTTGCTTAGCCAAACCCACACCACTGACATCGAGAAAAGCCTCTAGCGTACCCGGTTTGCGTCGCGCCATATCCTCCAACGTCGCATTGGAAAACACGGTATAGGCCGGCTTGCCTGCTGCATCGGCTAGATCACGGCGCAAATTACTCAGTGCCTCGAGTAATTGTGGATCAATGTCCTTATCAATGCTCTGTACGCGGGCCGTTGACTCAAACTCGAGCTCCTGTGGCTGACACAGCCAGACGCTTTGTTCGCCCTTGAGCACCGCCGCCGATAAATGCGTCAAAGTCAGACGATTGCCTTGGGTGAAATCAATCCCCAAATAGCCCAAATCCACGAGTTGCGTCAGATAGTGATGCCAGGTTTGCCAGTCAATATCTTTACCCGCCCCCCAGGTTTTAATTTGGTGATATCCGGGCTCCGTCACGGCGCGACTGGAAGAGCCTCGCAACACATCGACCAAGAGTCGAGCCGCCACTTGTTGCTGCAGGCGATACACCGCCGACAACGCTTTTTGGGCAATGACCGTACCGTCAAACTTCACCGGCGGATGCAGGCAGCGGTCACAATGTCCGCACTCACTCTCGCGATACTCACCAAAATAATTCAAGACCAGATTAGTGCGGCAGCTCGTGGTTTGGGTGAAGTCCCACAAGCGCTGCAACTTAGCCTCCTGCACGGCCTTGAAGGTTTCCGAACCCTCTCCGCGCTGAATAAACTCTTTCAGCACCGTGACATCGCGGTAGCCAGCAAACAGCAGCGTGTCGGCCGGCGCACCATCACGACCGGCACGGCCAATTTCCTGATAATAACTCTCAAGGTTTTTGGGCAGGTTGTAGTGAATCACCCAGCGAATATTGGGCTTGTCGATCCCCATGCCAAAGGCAATCGTGGCGCAGACAATTTGCAGCTCATCGCGTTGAAAGGCGGTTTGCACCTCGGCGCGCTGCATGGCGCCCATCGCGCCATGATAGTAAGCCGCGCGATATCCGGCCTGAGATAATTTCTGCGCCAGTTCTTCGCAAGATTTTCGGCTCAGGGTATAAACGATGCCCGCGCTGTCGGCGTGCTGAGTGAGAAATTGCAGGATCAATTTGAATCGATCTTTGGCGGGAACGACCTGAAGATACAAATTCTTGCGTTCGAAGCTCGCCACAAAGGTTTCACACGGTTGTAACGCCAATTGCTGACGAATATCGGCCTGGGTGGCGGCATCGGCCGTGGCCGTTAAGGCGATGATCGGAGAGGATGTGAAGTGCTGCGTCAGCTCGGTTAGACGCGTGTACTCCGGACGAAAATCATTACCCCAAATCGATACACAATGCGCCTCATCAATGGCAATCAAGGCGACCGTCTGACGTGAGGCCCACGCGACAAACGCAGGATGCACCGCGCGCTCCGGTGAGACGTACAAGAGTTTTAATTCGCCTGCCTCAGCCTGCGCCAGGACTTCGTCTTGCTCATCGCCGCTAAGTTGGCTGTTCAAGGCCGCCGCGGCAATCCCATTCTCACGCAAAGCGCTGACCTGATCCTGCATCAGGGATATTAAGGGAGAGACGACCAGCGTCAAGCCTTCCAGCATCAGCGCCGGCACTTGATAACACAGCGATTTACCGCCACCGGTTGGCATGATCACCAGCGAGTTAGCGCCCTCGAGCGTACGCCGAATCACCGCCTCCTGGTGCAGGCGAAACTGCTCGTAGCCAAAATGAGTTTTCAGAATCGTATGTAGAGCATCCATGTGAGCTTTTTCCTTTTTCCTACTTTCCCGTTACACAAGCCTCGAGAGTAACCCTGTGGCCGTCGATCTCGCAAGCCAAAGGCACACGACTTTCGCAAAACGACTATCGAAACATGCCCGCACACTGCGAAACGCATCTAACTCTCTGAAAAATTTACGACAGGCTATTGACGAACCACCTAGCGAAGTCCCTAAACTGCGCAGTCTCTCCCGCCCGTTCTGGGTTATTCGAGTTTCCTCTTTATGACTACCTCTGTGCAGCCGTCAACGGATGGTCAAGGCACGGCTAATCAAGCTAAGCGCTGGAGCCGCCGGCTCATTATCGCTTCCATACTGGCCGTGTTATTGGCGATGATTGTGTCCGGCACCAGCGAGAACATTCACTCGCAGATGCTGAAGCTGGGCCATCACTGGTGGCCGGACTATTTCGTGCTGCGCGGGGAAAGGCCCGACGCTTCCTGCGATCCGAATCCAAATATCGAGCAGCGGCTGGACCAGCTGGAAGCCGAGTTTGCGGCCGATAACGCTGACTTCGACTTGTTCGAGTCGACCTTTGATCGCGAAAACGCACGCGAATCGCTGCTTGGGCAAGTTCGCGTGTGTCAGAAAAAACATGCCGACCTGGCTACCTACGAGGCCGGCTTTACCGACTCCGTGGCGCTGTTCAGCAAGCTCGAACACGCCTTCGCGGATATTGCACTGTTCGCGATCAATCATCAGAAAACCTTTCTGATTTTGTTGCTGTTCCTGTCGGCGATTGTCGCCACGGCACAGAAGGAATACATCGCCTTTCGCGGGATTCGTACCCTGCTTGACCACCGCATGTCTAACCTGGTGCAGATTGCCACCTATCTGTGCCTGCTGATCTCCACCTACGTGTACTATCAAGGCTCCAAGGCATCAGGCACACAGGTACTTGATGAAACGGCGATGATCGCCCTGATGCTGGGCAGCCTGGCCTTGATTGCCATCTGTGCCTATCACCTGTTCAATCCCGGGGATCTGCGCACAGGCGGTAAGGTGTCGCACGCCCTACTGGCCGTGCCCATTCACAGCTATATGCTCGGCGTCGCGGCCTTCCATTTTTTTGTCACCGAACAACATATCGCCGGTGTCGCGATTTATTTCACTCAGGTATTCCAAATCGCCAACCTGCATTTGGCGGTCGGTCTGTATGTGTTGGCGGGTATGCTGATGAAAGAAACCCACCTCGGAGCGCGCACGTTTGACGTCTTGCGCCCGTGGAGGTTGCCACCCGAATTCGCCGCCTTTGTCGCCATCCTTTTGCTGGCCTACCCTACCGCCTATACCGGGGCTTCGGGGATTATCATCATTGCCGCTGGCGCCGTGGTCTATCAGGAAATGCGCCGTGTCGGCGCGCGTCGACAATTATCATTGGCCGTGACGGCGCTGACCGGAAGCGGCGTTGTGCTGCGCCCCTGCTTGCTGGTGGTGGGCGTGGCGATTCTAAACAAAGAAGTGGTGACCGATGATCTCTATCACTGGGGCTTCTATGTGTTTGCCCTGAGCATGCTCGTGTTCGCCTTCTTCGCGGCCATCACCCGCCGTGAACCCTTGGTCATGGCACCGATACGTGAAGCGCTACCTGCCTCGCTGGCCATGCTCAAAGCGCTGTTACCGTATATCGCGATCTTTGCCTTTGCCATGACTTTCTATGGTTTGGCTCTCAACACCTATCTCGACGAATTCAACGCCCAGATCGTGCTGCCGGTGATCATCACTTTGATCATTTTGTGGGAGCGGCTGGGCAGTAAAACCTTCCACCTGCGTAACGACGACAATGTCGTGCAGGCTGCACCTACCATCCCCGGCGCTTTCTCGCGCGCAGTGCACAACTCAGGCGTGCAGATTGGGGGCCTGCTGCTGCTCCAGGCCTGCTCTTACTGTGTCGGAGGGATCATTGAACGCCAGGGCTCGGCCATGGGCTTGCCCGAGCTATTCGGCACCCCCATGATGGCGATGATCGTATTGATGCTATTGATGGTCTTGATCGGCATGGTGATGGACCCTTTCGGTGCCCTGATCATGGTCACCGGCACCTTGGCGCCGATTGCTTACGCCAGTGGTATTGATCCGATTCATTTCTGGCTGATGGCGCTGATGTCGTTCGAGCTGGGTTACGTGACCCCCCCGGTGGCGTTGAACCACTTATTGGCACGTCAGGTGGTGGGCGACCGCGAAGTCGAACTGGCAGAAGAAGACGAGAAAGATACCCAGAGTTTTTATTACAAACACGAGCGCTACATTCTGCCGATGTTAGTGCAGGGTACGACCCTGTTGCTAGTGGCGTTTGGGCCGTTTATGTTTTACGGCAACTAGTCTGCTACGCGTGGGGATGCTGGAATGAGGGGCCCGTGTGACGGGAACCCCTCAGCGGATATATTTATCGATAACTTGCGGAATAAACCCATCGGCTTTCATGTCTTTAATGACCGCTGCCGTGCGCTTACTTAAGGCCTCGGTCTCACCGTTGAAATAGACAACGGAATAGGCGGTGCAGACGCGGTTTTCCAGCACCGTAAGCACTTCCTCCATTTCTTCTGCATACCCCAACTCTTTACTCGCGTAAAGAAAGGGCAGGGATTCTTCAAGCACATAATTGAGACGATCGTGGTGTAATTGATGCACGAGCAGGCTCGTTTTATGCGCAAATGCCGGCATGATCTGCGAGTATGGCGTGAGTAAATCTTTGAAATAATTTCCCCGCACCAGCCCCACCCTGGCCCCGGCCTCAATCTCTTTTAGAGAACGGGGCGCCTGATCCTGGTGCGGTCGGCGTTTTCTGAACAGCGATATTTTCACGGAGTAAAAGGGCTCTGAAACAATATCCAGAAACGGCCGTTTGTCTTCACAATAAACGGTGAGTATCGCGGCATCCAACCCTTTTTCGGCTCGCGCAAGCTGGCGGGTCCAAGGAAAGGCTTTGTACCGTGTAGTCATATCCAAACGCCGGAACAGCTCCCGATTTATCTCATAGTCGATACCGGTAGGCTCTTTGTTCACGCTAAATGAATAGGGCTTGAAGGAGTCTGTCATGGAAATAGGCAGCACCTCAGCGCCGATAGCGATCGACGCGAAACAGAGACTGATGATGCCAAACAACAGATTGAACAGACCTTGATTGCGCAGAACACACCTCTCTTGTATTCGAAGGCAGATCCGGACGGAGATTTAGAGCATCAGCGCCAACGCAAGTTCCCTGCGCCTTGGCTCTTAACTCGACCCTTTTTCTAGCCAAATTCCGCGACAAAATCCGCCAGGCGATCCACCATATTCGGAGAACCCACAAACAAGGGACAGCGCTGGTGCAGTTCGGTCGGTGTCATATCAAGAATCCGCTGCCCCGGCCCCGCGATCGCCTTGCCACCCGCCTGTTCAATCAGGAAGGCCATGGGATTGCACTCATACAGCAGACGCAGTTTGCCCTGCGGATGACTGCTGGTAGACGGATACAGATAGATCCCGCCCTTAATTAGGTTGCGATGAAAATCCGACACGAGCGAACCGATATACCGCGATGTGTAGGGTCGCTTGGTCGCTTTATCTTCTTCCTGGCAGTATTTGATGTATTTTTTCACGCCATTGGGGAAGTGCACGTAATTGCCCTCGTTAATCGAGTAGATTGTGCCATCGGCGGGAATACGCATATTCGGATGTGACAGACAGAATACGCCGATCGTCGGGTCGTAGGTGAAACCATTGACGCCATTACCGGTGGAATAGACCATCATGGTCGAGGAGCCATAGATCACATAGCCGGCGGCCACTTGGCGATTGCCGGGTTGCAAAAAATCTTCGGCCGTGACGTGACTGCCTAGCGGAGAAATGCGCTTATATACGCTGAATATCGTCCCCACCGACACATTCACGTCAATGTTTGAAGAG
>JBFHRI010000040.1:0-15586 GCA_041591755.1 Oleiphilaceae bacterium | reverse complement strand
TAGGTCGGCCTATCATTGGACAAAGACCATCTTTTCCACGACTAGACTGCAGATGGATTATCCAGCGAATCGGATCCTTCCAGCTGTACGTTCTCTAAACCCAAGGTTACGATAATGCGCTCAATCAAACGGGTCTGCGCCACCAGGGCATCCACCACGCTTTGCACGATCGCATTCCCTTCTGCATTGCCCGAAGCGATCAAGACATCGAAGGTTTGGCCTTTCTCAGCCGCCGCGACCATCGCGTCCATCGCGCGTTCAGTACGTGCCAGCGCGGCGCGCATTTCCTGATCCAGCGCCGCATCCTTAGCGGCGACCAGCGTAGACAAGCTGGCGCCCTCGATAGTCGAACCATCGATGCGACGATAGCTGCCCAAATAGACATTCTTAATCCCCAGGGCATCGTAATAGTGCGACCAGTGCGTGTTGTCTGAAAAGCAATCATGCTCTTCTTCGGGATCGTGTAGCATCAGACCCAGCTTGATGCGCTCTCCGGCCAATTCGCCATAGGACAGACTGCCCAAGCCCGTGAGGATGGTGGCCAGGGACGCTTGATCGGATTTCTTCGCGAAATCCTGTTGGGCGGCCCCACCTTCTTGCCAGGCCGCAACGATCTCTTCCAGATCCTGAATCAATAAAGTGCTGGCGGCACTCAAGTAGGCTCTACGTCGCTCACAGTGCCCGTTGCTGCATTGATGCAAAGAAAAATCTGTGGCCGGTCGCTGACCGGCACCGGGAGCATTGCCGTTCAGATCCTGCCCCCAAAGCAAAAACTCAATGGCGTGGTAGCCCGTGGCCACATTGCTTTCCACCGCATCGATCTCATGCAGTGTGTCAGCCAGTAACGCGGGTGTGATTGCGCGTGCATCAATCGTTTGGCCGGCAATTTTCAACTCAGGGTTGGCGATCACGTTCGCGGCGAAATAGGGGTTTTCTTCGGAGCTGTCGCCGTAGCTTGTGGCGACATAGTCAATCAGTCCTTCGTCTAAGGGCCAGGCATTCACCTTGCCCTCCCAAGCGTCCACCACGGGATTGCCGAACCGATAAGCCTCGGTTTGCTGATACGGAACACGCGCGTCAATCCAGGCTTGGCGCGCAGCGGCTAAGGTTTCTTCAGTCGGCTCGGCGAGGAGTTTGGCAATCGCTTGGTCGAGATCTTTGGCGCTTGCCAGTGCGTCGCCGTAATTGGCTTGGGCGATCGCGACGTATTGCGCGCGCACTGCGGCAACGCTCGTCTGTACAGCTTGCTCCGATACCGAGGAGCCTGCGGCAGGCGCCTCAGATTTGGCGTCATTGGTCTGGCCGCCAGCGGCCAGCCAGGCAGACATTCCGAGCACACAAAGAACTTGGTAAGGCGTACGAATTCCCATGAAAAAACCCTTGGATTGATCAGCGTATAAATTTAAACAGTGATAAAGCGAGCGACATATTAACCTTAGTGCTAATCATTCGCAAATAGGACTAGTTATTATTTTTGTGAGTTTCAAGGAGGTGCTCGTAACGTCGATCGGTCAAGGTCCGTAAGAAGGCCAACAAAGCCTGTATACGCTTCTCGTCTAGGGCAGGACCGGTTTGCAGTTCGACTAAAGACAGGGTGTCGGGGATTTCGGGCGCCTCCCAGGGCTTGCCTGTTTCGGGATTAAGTTGATTGGCCACGGCGCGGCTGTTGTACTGATTGTAAAAACGCAAGACAGTACTCAATTCCCGAAACACGCCGTTATGCATGTAAGGACCGGTGACCGCCACATTACGTAAGGTCGGCGTCTTGAATTTGCCGCGTACCAGATCACTATCTACCGCAGGATTGAGAGACAAGCCTTCGTCCTGATAATCCGCAGCCAAGCCATTTTTTGCGCGCAAGGCTCGATTGCTTGGCACGCCGATATTATGAAACTCATAGTTGCTAAAGGTCTCCTGCGCCGCGCCGGGCCGTTCGCGTAACTGATGACAGAGATTACAGTTGGTAAACTGGCGCGAGAAAAACAGAGTCCGACCGAGCTCTTCCTGTTCCGTCATCACGTACTCACCTTTGAGATAGCGATCGTATTTCGAGTCAAAGGGGGCGAAGAACTCACTTTGTTCAAAGGCCACGATGGCCGAGATCGCGTTGGTGAAGGTTTGATCTGCGTCCTCCAACACCTCAACGCCGAACAAATCGCCCAAGGCCCTGACGTAATAAGGGTTTTCCAGGATACGTGCGCGAAACATCGCCTTGTCTTTGAGGCCCATCTCAGCCGGATTTAAGGGCGGCCCCTCGGCTTGCGCCTGCAGATCGACTGCGCGTCCATCCCAAAACTGCCCCCCGACATAGCGCCCTTTGGCATTGCGATGAAACGTCGGGCTAAACGCGGCATAGGCCGCAGAAGGCGCTGAGCGATCACCGATTGAACGGCCATCATCGCCCAAAGAAGCCGCTGCACCCACGCCGTTGTCTCGCGGATCCACAAAACCCACGTCCGGACTATGGCAGCTGGCGCACGATTGCGTACGTTGTAGCGACAGATTGGTATCGAAATACAATGCGCGTCCTAGCGCTTGAAGGGCGCCCTGCATAGCGTCAGTTGGAACGGAAGCCGCAGATGCATACGTCATCGAAGTGAGACCAAAACCCAGTAGCAAGCCAAGATAGGTCGCGCGCTTGGCACGCTGCCCTAGACCCGCTGGAGAAAACAAAGCTAAGAAGATTTGCTGCAAGTGAATGACCACCC
This sequence comes from Oleiphilaceae bacterium, assembly GCA_041591755.1. Taxonomy (GTDB): domain Bacteria; phylum Pseudomonadota; class Gammaproteobacteria; order Pseudomonadales; family Oleiphilaceae; genus JBFHRI01. The sequence goes on along the minus strand of JBFHRI010000040.1, from coordinate 12,878 downwards.
CTGAAAACCGTTAACATCGTACGGATATGTACGCCGCGCATATAAACAGTAATGGTAATTATTTGCAATTGAATTTCTATTGATTCAGGTCAACTTTTTCTACATCAGAGCCCTCACCATTAACGCTTAGCTTTGCCTGAATCTGACGCAGCCGCGCAATCGCTTTGAACCAGTTCTGCACGAACTGCAGGGCTTCGGCCAGACAATCAATGGTTTCGCTCAAATGGCTCACCGCCACTTGATCACGCGTGGCGGCCTCAATCAATCGGGCCTTAATAGTGTCATGCTCTGCTTTCAACTCGGCGTAGTGATGCTCAACCGGATCATCCGCCACAAACTCATCATCGAGACTTTCTTGAATATTATCGATGACCGCATTCAAAAACTGTCTAAGTTCGCTTTCGCACTCTGACAGCTCCAAACTTTCGCGCTCACGTATTCGCGTGCCCAAGCGCTCACAGGCTTGCACACAGCTGAGAAAATATTGGTCAATACGCATTAGTTGCGCCAAGTGCTGCGTGGTATCGCCCGACATCGACGCATTGCCAACATTCACAATAAAATGTGAAACCTTGGCCGAGAGCACTTGAATCACCCTAGCTTCGTGATCCACGGCGCGATTGTCGTAAGCGAGGTCATTGACGGCCTTACGAAACAATCCGGCAACCCGCTCCGATAAGGCCAGCGTCTCAAGTACCAGGGCATTGACTGCCAGCACGGGCGTTGCGGCAATGGTTTTATCAAGATACTGAGGTCGCGCCTCCTCCTCTTCGAGCGACTTGAAGCGCGTATCGAGCCAACTGGCAAGGCGTTCGTTGTGCGGATAGATCAGTATCACGCCCAGGATATTAAAGACCGTGTGAAATACCGCGAGAGAGATCGCCAGATCGGCCTCGACGCCGATCTGGTCACAAAACCAGGTAATGGCGTCAAACAGAAACGGCAAGATACATAGGGCTACCACCCCCGTGCCGAGATTGAAGATCACCTGCGCCGCCGCGACGCGTTTGGCGTTCGCGGTGGCCCCTATCGACGCCAACACGGCCGTTGATGTGGTCCCCACATTCGCGCCCACCACCATCGCGCCCCCAGCATAGATGCCCACGACGCCGCTTGATACGGCGGCGATGATCAAGGCAATCGAAGCGCTGGAGGACTGCGTCATGAGGGTCATCACGAAACCCACCCCAAAGAACGCCAACACGCCAGACGCACCGTCTAGCGTGTATTTGCTGATGTCGAATCCTTGTACCAAGCCGTCAAACGCACTTTTGAGCACATCAATGCCCAGAAAAAACAGGCCAAACCCCACCAGCGCGATACCAAAATGAGCAGACCTACCCTGCTTGCGGATCAGTCCCATGGCCATCCCGATGCCGATCATGGGGAGTGCGAAAGCCTGAATATTGAGTTTGAAGCCGATCAGTGCGACCAACCAGCCGGTCATTGTGGTGCCGACATTCGCGCCATAGATGATGCCCAGGGCTTGGCGCATATTGATAAGGCCCGCATTGACGAAGCCTAGAGAAGCAATGGTCACCGCACTCGAAGATTGCACGATCGCGGTCATCAGAAAGCCTGAAAAGATGCCGCGCAACGGTGTCCGGCTCCACTGTGAGAGCGCTTTGCGTAATGAGGCGCCGGCAGCCAGTCGCAGACCATCGGTCATCATGTGGATGGCCAATAAAAACAGACCAATTCCGCCGAGGATGGTCCCCAACAAGAAAAGCATGAAAGGGTTACCTGTGTGATGAAGTTCTAGGCGAGCTTACCGCCTTGATAGATTTTTGCCTTGAGGGCCATCAAGCAGAGCGCGGATCACTCAGCCAAATGAAACATCTTCAGCCCCGCAAAGCATCCAGCAAGGGTTGCAAATACGCTCGATATGGATCGGATGCTTTTACCGCATCCTTATAAATCGGCTGCCTCACCTGTGCCACACTGGCCGTGCGGACGGCGCGTTTATTTTTGTGGAAGGCAAAACACGCCTCTTCTACGGGAAGACGACAATGTTGCAGCAAGGCGCGGATTTCGCTCTGTGAATCGTCGACCATGCGTTCATAGTTAGCTTCAAAGATGCGTCCTGGGAAGAGCTGTTCCCAGCGCTGCATGAGGTCTTGATAAGCGCGACAATAGAGCCCCAGCTCCCGTAGGTCGTTGGTGAAGGGCTGCACCCCGGTAAAGTGCTGTTTATACATCGAAAAACAGGTTTCTAAGGGATCGCGCGTGCAGTGGATAATTTTGGCATTCGGCAAGGCGCAGGCGATCAGACCCGTCACAATAAAGTTATAGGGCAGCTTGTCGGTGAAATATCGTGCCGACTGACGCTGGCGGACGCTGAGCAGATAGCTCCGCACGCTGGCCACTGCCCGCCGTGCAAATTCAGCATCACTTAACCCTTCATCTAGTAGGCCACCGTTTGTTTCGATGGCTTTTTGCAAATCCAGAATTTCGCCCTCGGCCCCCACCTGTGAATGACTATCGAGAATCTGTTCAATCAGAGTGGTCCCAGACCGGGGCAAGCCGAGAATGAAGATGGCACTATCATCCTGTTCGGCGATTGCAGAGATCGCGCGAATGCGCGAAGGCGTGAAGGCCGCGGCCCAGGCGTGAAAATAGGCTTCGGTTTCCTGATGCGAGTACTGATGTTGCTGACGCGCCAGATCGTTGGCCAGACGCAAATACTCAAAATGCCGCGCCGTGTCTTTCTTTTGTTCATAATAGGCCGCTAGCATGAAGGCGACATTGAGCCTAACCACCGCTTGCACGCCCGGCTGCTGAAGATGTTGTTCCAGTTGTGGGATTACTTTGTCCAGCAACGGTTCTTTGCGCCCTTTGCCATATTGAATCAGGTTCTTGACTGCGCCCAATTGACCGGGGTTCATGCTGACGGCTTTTTGGAACGCCTTGTAGCCTTTATCGGTCTCGCCTAAACGACTCAGCGCCAATCCTTTGAGGTTATAGGCGTTGGCATTCTTTGGGTCTAGGCGAATCGCAGTTTTTACAGATTCAAGTGCAGCATTTTCCTGATGATTGGCGATTAGCACGCCCGCCAACTGTTCATGCAGCGAGGCATCGTTGGGTTGTAATCGAACGGCTTGGCGGAGCCAGACCTCGGCTTGCTCGTTGGCACCGGTTTGGGTCGCGATCTGAATGGCCTGACGTAACAATGTCTGGTCCTGCGGCGCCCCTTCGATGGCCCGTGCCAGATGCTTCAAGCCCTGCTCTGGACGTTGGCTCTGTGTCAGCAATAGCCCCAGCTGCGCGTTGAGTACCGGATGATGGGGCGCCTGGCTCAATAATTGTTGATACAGCGCTTCGGCTTGAGAAAAATGTCCGGCTTGGTGGGCGGCCAGGGCTTGATTGAATATTTCCTGCATAGGTTTGTTTTATTAGCTTACGAGTTGGGCTCTGTTGGGATTCCTTTGTCATCCCAACCTACTTTACTGTCTGCTCAGGGCTGCGCCGAATGTTTCCACCGCCATTGTTAGCATCTTAACCAAAGAAAAGTCTGAAAACAGGCACTGGATCAAAGGCTTGTCAGAAACGAAACAAACCGACAGAGGCTGCAGGCTGCCGCAACTCTGAGAGATTGCGCTCGAGCAAACGCAGCGCATCGCGCAGCGATGCGCGATTGAGCGTCAAACGGGGCATGTCGAGTAATTTACGTAAACTTTGCAAACAGGGCTCGAGAAAATCGCAAACGCCTCGTAACACCATCTCAATTTCAGCTTGTACTTCCATCGGCAATGCTGACAGCTCACCGTCTATGGATTCGCTGACGACCCCTGAGTCGATCAAAATACGGCTTAGCTTTTGAATCGCTAAGCGAGCACTGCGAACCGGCGCGCTGCGGTCGAGCGGCAGCAACTCAGCGCTCAGCGCCAGTAAGGTCTCAGCCAGCGTCCGTAGGTTCTGTCGACGCTGTGCCGTGACATGCGCATGCCGCTCGCTGTAAAACACCTCCAGCTCGCTGACTAAGGGCTGCAAAAAAGCCAACCAACCCCGATGCGCTTGCTCAAAATACAATAAACTGCCTAAGCGTAAGCCAGGCAACAATTTCGGCAATTGATTGTGGCCCCCCATCCGATCAAGCCGGTCGCTCACCTCATTGGCCAATATCAGTATTTGACAATCCAAGGGCAGCTGAGACTCACATACCTGCGCTGGATAGCCGGTACCGTCGTCCCGAGCATGGTGGTACAACACAAGTTCACTCAAACCTTCGACTTCAGGCAGACAGGACTCGAGCTGCACACTCGACAGTAAGGGGTGATGGTCTATTTCTTGACCGATTGATTGTCGTGCAACGGCGGGCAGTAACACCGTATTGGCGTAGTTAGCGGGCAGATGTTTGCCAATATCCTGAAGGAGACCGGCATAAAATAGAGCGCGTTGATGCTGCAAGGCCAAATTCAATTGTGCGGCGACCAACATCGACCCCCAGGCGCAAAACAACGCTCGCTCGAACTCCATCTGAGAGCGCATATGTAACAGGGTCAATGCTTCCATCAGCTCCCTTTGACGCTCCAAGGCTTCGACAAAGCTGACGATACGCGTCCAACTTTTCTGGTATTGTCCGAAGAGCATAGCAAGCGGCGGATGCGCATCAATGAACAATCGCAACTCTTGCAACAATACCGCGCCACTAATGCGGGGGCGCGCTGCGGCGTGTGGTCGCGATTTACGAGAGGCCATGAGAACAGTTCCAGCGCAGCCCGGACATCCGGTATTAACGTTAAAGTTGACTGTAAAGATAGGCCAGAGACGCCGATCCGGCAAAATTGATAATGCGGATCGGCGCACGCTTTTGGTGAGAGGCGCTTAAAACCTAGGGATGTCGAAGTTTTTCCGACAATTGGTAAACCGCCATCGCATATAAATGACTGTGGTTATAGCGAGTAATCACATAAAAATTATGCAAGGTCAGCCAGTATTCATCCCCTGCTTTACCCACGAGATGTTGCAAGCGCGCGGCGCTCTTGTCACTGAGATGCGCGGGCACCTGAATGCCGGCCTTTTTCAGGTCGGCGACGGTGTGTTCGGCCTTCAAACTGGTCGCGACGAGCGGCTTCCAGCCATCGCCACTTAACGTCAGAGGATAAGCAACGGGGTCATTGCGACGCCAATGATGCTTGGCGAAGTAATTCGCCACGCTACCAATCGCATCCTGCACGTTGTGGAACAGATCAGCAACCTTGTCACCGTCGAAGTCAACAGCGAAATTGCGATAGCTGCTCGGGATAAACTGACCATAACCCATGGCGCCGGCATAGGAGCCCTCTAACTTAGTGGGATCAAACCCCTGCTCTCTGGCCAACAATAAAAACTGACCCAGTTCCTTGCGGAAAAAGGCTGCCCGTGGAGGGTAATCGAAGCCCAGCGTTGCCAAGGCATCTAAAACTCTAAAAGAGCCTTTGCGCGTGCCATAGAAGGTTTCAACCCCAATTATCGCAGCAATGATGTGAGGCGGAACACCATACTTCTCTTCAGCCCGAGCAAGGGTCTGGGCATGATCCTTCATAAAGCTCTTACCCTGACTAATCCTCGCCTCGGTGAGAAATATATCCTGATATTTATCCCATTCCAGACGTTTTTCGGCCGGCCTCGCGATCGCCGTCAGGATGCTTTCTTTACGTTCGGCGCCACTAAACAGTTGTTTAAGCGCTGCCGCATCGAAACCATGGTCTTTGACCATTTCTGCAATGAATTGTTTGGTTTGCTCATGTTCAGCGTAATTTGCGCTCGCTTGCCCGGCAGCGCTCGCCAATACCAAAGCGCTGATTCCGAGCATTACATGGCTTACGGGCTTACACAACAACGACGTTATTATTTGTTTCATGCTGGAGAGGTTCTCATTTTGTGAGCATTTTTCGGTGGGTGTGGATCGACATCAGTACGCCGAATGCGGCCATTAGCGTGACAATTGAAGTTCCTCCATAACTTATCAAAGGCAGGGGTACTCCCACAACAGGCAGAATGCCACTGACCATGCCAATATTTACAAAGACATAGATAAAAAAGGTAATAATTAAGCTCCCCCCAAGTAGACGACTGTAGGAGTCTTGAGCTTTGGCGGCGATGTAAAGACCGCGGAATATTATCATCAGATACAGCACCAGGAGTGTCATCACGCCCCAGAAACCAAACTCTTCAGCCAGCACCGCGATGATGAAGTCAGTGTGGCCCTCTGGCAAGAAATCCAGTTGCGACTGGGTGCCATGCATCCAACCCTTACCCCAATCGCCACCCGAGCCAATGGCAATTTTAGATTGAATAATATTCCAACCCGCGCCCAGCGGATCGCTTTCGGGGTCCAGCAAGGTCAGCACCCGCTGTTTTTGATACTCGCGCATCACGAACATCCACAGCAATGGCGTTGCGGCAGCGACCAGCGCAAAAAAACCGAAGATCAGGCGCCAACTAATCCCGGAAAACAGAAGCACGAAGATCCCCGAGGCTGCAATCAGGATCGATGTACCGAGGTCCGGCTGCTTCAGAATCAATACAACGGGCACAAAAATAATCACCAAGGACACGAAGATCGCCTTGAAGCCAGGGGGCAGATATCGATTGGACAAATACCAGGCTACCATCATCGGCATCACTAACTTCATCAGCTCTGAGGGCTGAAATCGCATCAGACCGGGTATCTGCAACCAGCGCTGCGCCCCTTTGGCATCCACACCAAAGAACATTACGCCAAACAGCGCCAGCACGCCTAAAAGATACAACCAAGGGGACCAACGTTTGTAAAACACCGGGTCAAGCTGCGCAAACAGAAACATCACGCCGAAGGCGACGCCTATTCGCACAGCCTGTTTTTCAACGTACTCCATATCTTGGCCGCTGGCGCTGTACAGGACCAGCAGACCAAAACCACACAGAATGAGAATAAGTACCATCAGCAAAGGATCCAGATGTAACCGGATCAACCAGCTGTCACCCCGCTTCAGGTAGCTCTCGGCGCCGGGCATCTGACGCAGGAAATCGCGGCTCATGGCTGCGCTCCGACGATTACTTCGGCGGGTTTCTCCGGCTCAATCAATCCAATTCGCTCCAGCCAAAAATCAAATACTGCGCGCGCCACGGGCGCTGCCGATGTGCTGCCCCCACCACCATTTTCGACGATCACGGCCACCGCAATACGTGGTTGCTCAACGGGTGCAAACCCAACAAATAAGGCGTGATCACGATGCCGTTCTTGCAGTAAATCGGCATTGTATTTTTCGCCTTGTTTGATCCCCACAACTTGCGCGGTGCCGGTCTTGCCAGCCATGCGGTATTTGGCGCCCTGAGCACTTGCTCTGGCGGTGCCCTGTGCGCCATGCATGACATCCTCCATCGTACTAAAAATAAAATCCCAGTGTGCGGGGCTCTTTATTGGCACGTCATTGCGCTCGCTTTCAGGTATATGTGGCAATTCAAACTCCGGTGAAGACGCAGACATCAACATGGCCGCAGGCCTCCACACGCCCCGATTCGCCAACACGGCCGTGGACGCAGCCAGCTGTAAGGGCGTCGCCAGCATATAACCCTGCCCGATGCCGAGATTCAACGAGTCTCCGGGATACCAGGCTTGCCCTTTAAAACCCCGCTTCCACTCGCGCGTCGGTAAGATACCCTCGCGCGCCTCTTCGATATCAAGCGAGCGATTTTCTCCAAAACCAAAATAACCGAGATAACGCGAGATATTATCGACCCCCATTTTGAGGGCCAGTTCGTAAAAGTAGGTATCGCAGGATTGCGCAATAGCCAAGCGCATGTCGACACGACCATGTCCTGTACGTTTCCAGTCGCGATAAAACCGATCGTCATTGCGCAATTGATACCAGCCAGGGTCCCAAATAGCGTAATGCGTGGTCGTCACACCGCTATCAAGCCCGCCTAGCGCAACGATCGGCTTGATCGTCGAGCCGGGCGGATAGCGCCCTTTTAGCGCACGATTGAAGAGCGGGAGGTCGAGCGAGTCGCGCAGCGCAGCATAACTTTTGAAGTCGATGCCTGTCACAAACTGATTGGGCTCGAAACTCGGCGTGCTGACCATGGCCAGCACACCTCCCGTCTCCGGCTCGATGGCAACGACGGCGCCCCGCCGCTGTCCCATTAGTTCATGGATCATACCTTGCAGTTCGATGTCCAGGTGGAGTGTGAGATTGGCGCCGGGAACCGGATCTTGGTGGCTCAGAACCCGCAAGACCCGGTTACGTGCATTGGTTTCCACCGTGCGATAGCCGACCTTGCCATGCAAGGCTGACTCGTAAAAATGCTCCACGCCTAGCTTGCCGATGTAGTTGGTGCCGGAGTAATTGCTCGGATCAAGCTGCCCCAACTCCTTTTCGTTAATGCGCCCCACATATCCAATCGCGTGGGCGGTCAGTTCTCCAAAAGGATAATAACGCGCTAAGTCTGCTTCGATTTCAACGCCCTGGAGCTCGTGTCGACGCACTTCAATGCTGGCAATCTCTTCTTCTGTCAGCTTGCTTTTTAAAATAATCGACTGATGCGGACGACGCGGTTGTTTCAGTCGCTTACGGAATCGATCAATGTGATCATCATCCAAGCCAATGATCTGGCGCACACTCTCCAACGCTTTATCGATGTTACCCGCACGCTCGGGCACAATCACGACGCTAAACACGGGCTGGTTATCCGCCAATAACACGCCATTCCGATCGAAAATCAGACCGCGTGTTGGCGCGACAGACTGGAGCTGCATACGGTTTTGATCGCTCAAGGTCTGAAAATGTTCATGATTTAGCATTTGCAGGTAGTAGAGGCGCGCCACCAAACACCCCGCCAGCACGAGCACGAACAAGCCCGCTATGACCGCCCGAACATTGAATATTCGGCGCTCTCGGTGAGGGTCTTTCAAGTGATGGTCAGTTCGCAAGGGTGCCTCAGAGTGATTGCTTAGATTGCCTTCTTAGGCTCGGTGATAAGGATGGTTATTGAGAATGGACCAGGCTCGATATAACTGCTCAACCAAGACAATACGTACGATTGGATGTGGCAATGTCAATGCGGAGAGCGACCATTGTTGATTGGCCCGTTGCCGACAGGCAGGGCCCAAGCCATCTGGCCCTCCAATCAAAAAACACACATTTTGTCCGTCCATCTGCCACTGGCCCAATTGCTGGGACAACTTTTCGGTGGACCAGTTCGCGCCTTTTACTTCGAGTGCAACCACCCAATCGCGCGCATCGATTTGCGCTAATATCGCCTCACTTTCCTGATGAATCGCCCGCTCGGGAGATTGCCCTTTATGGCGCGCACCGAGGCCGATTTCTACGAACTCGAAGGCATACTCACGCGGCAAGCGCTTACTAAACTCTTCGCAAGCGCTTATCACCCATGCAGGCATCCGAGTGCCCACGCAAAGGACTTTAATTTTCATGGATAAAGGAGCATAGAACGAAGGGCCCGCAAAAAAGGCTGCTGTGAATACCGAATCACTCCGCGCCTAGCGCTTGGCAACCGCCCTGTCAATTTGGATACTGTCGGGTCCATCACGCCAGAATCGCTCCAAATCATAGAAGGTCCGCGTTGCCGGCAACATGACATGCACCACGATCTCTCCGAGATCGACCAGCACCCAGTCATTGGTGGCGCCGCCTTCAATACCCAAAGATCGACCACCTTTTTCTTTCACTTCGCTCACCACGTTGTCTGCAAGTGACTTGACGTGTCGACTGGAGTTTCCGGAGGCAATCACCATGTAATCGGTGACACTAGTACGTTTGCTGACATCCAAAACGACGATGTTGTCGGCTTTCAGATCTTCCAGGGCATTCAGTACGACCTGTTTCAATTGTTCGACTTGCATGAGGCGGCGGATCTCTCCTGATTAGTTTCGGTAAACTGCATTATCACAGATATAGTGCATGACTGCATCAGGTACCAAATACCGAATGCTACGCCCAGTTTCAAGACAGTCTCGCAAATAACTGCTGGACACTTCGAGCGCATTCAGATTCAGGCAGAGGAGTCTGCCGCAAGGCGCCTCATACAACGCGGGCAGTTGCTCTACCCGCTCAAACCCAACCCGCAACAAGCCCTCGGCTTGCGCCATCAGATGGCCCGGCCGGCCAAGCACAATCAAATGGCATAAACTCGAATAGTCGGCAAAATCCTTCCAGCGCTGCACCGCTGACAGATTATCACTGCCGATGACCCAGGCTAGTGGCGTTTGCGGCAGTTCTGCTCGGAGCTCGCGCAAACTATCAATGGTAAAGCTGGGTGTCCCCCTTGCGATTTCGCGCGAATCAAGCGCCAACAAGGGTTCATTCGCCAAGGCGAGTCGTAGCATCGCCACGCGATCGGCCGCGGAGGCGCCGACCCCATCTTTATGTACGGCACTAAAGCATGGCAATAGGTCAACGCGTGCCGCAGGATCGTGCTGTTGCAGGGTTTGCGCCAGCTCCAAGGCCATGCGCAAGTGGCCAACGTGTACCGGATCAAAGGTACCGCCGAACACCACCTTCATACGAGGCATCGGACTCATCGCGGACTCACTGACGAATATGGCCATCACCAAACACGACGTATTTCTGCGAGGTTAGGCCTTCCAAGCCGACCGGGCCCCGCGCATGCAGCTTGTCGGTGGAGATGCCAATCTCAGCCCCTAAGCCATATTCAAAACCATCTGCAAAACGTGTTGAAGCATTGACCATCACCGAGCTTGAATCCACTTCGGTCAGGAAACGCCGGGCCTTGGTGTAGTTTTCCGTCACGATGGCATCGGTGTGCTGTGAGCTGTATTGGTTAATGTGCTCAATGGCCTCGTCTAACCCTGCCACCACGCGAATGGACAGAATCGGCGCCAGGTATTCGGTACGCCAGTCTTCTTCGGTGGCGGCGACGATACCCGGTAGGATCTCGCAGGTTTCTGCACAGCCGCGCAGTTCGACCGCCTTTTCACGCAAGGCCTCAGCCAACTCGGGTAGCATCAGGTCGGCAATGTCACGATGCACCAACAAGGTTTCCATCGTATTACAGGTGCCGTAACGATGGGTCTTGGCATTCAGCGTGATTTTCAGCGCCTTTTGGGCATCCGCTTCATTATCAATATAGACATGACAGATCCCATCGAGGTGCTTAATGACGGGCACCCTGGCATCCTGACTAATGCGCTCGATCAGACTTTTTCCACCACGCGGAACGATGACATCGACGTATTGCGGCATCGTGATCAAGGCGCCGACGGCAGCGCGATCGGTGGTTTCGACGACCTGGACAGCGGTCGCGGGCAAGCCTGCCACAGATAAACCCATTGCAATGCAGGCGGCAATCGCGGTATTCGAATGGATCGACTCGGAGCCACCACGCAAGATCGTGGCATTGCCTGATTTGATGCACAAACTGGCCGCGTCGATGGTCACATTGGGGCGTGACTCATAAATAATCCCGATCACCCCTAACGGCACGCGCATGCGCCCAACCTGGATACCAGAGGGCAAATAACGCATCTCGGAAATTTCGCCAATCGGGTCGGCTAAAGCTGCCACCTGTTTGAGCCCTTCAATCATGCTGTCGATTCGCGCCGGAGTCAGCTCCAGACGATCCAGCATTGCCGCATCTAAACCCTTCTCACGGCCGGCAGCGAGGTCTTTTTGGTTCTCCTGCATGAGCCAATCTCGACGGGTTTCCAGCTCGCGGGCGGTTTCCAACAAAGCCAGATTTTTCTCTCGCGTGGACACGGCCGCCATGACACGGGAAGCCTGACGCGCGGCCTTCCCTACGTTTTGCATGTATTCGTTGACATCCATTGCAATCAGTTTCTCTAGGGTGATCAAAACAAAGGCGGCGATTATAGCCTGAAACCGCGAAACAGGGTTACAGTGCTTATGATTCCTCGATCATTCTGCTATAGTTGCGCCCGGTTTATGGGCGCCTACTTTTAAGTCGGCGAGCAACGGAGTTAAAGAAAGCATCGCTCTGTGACACGCAGGACTAATCGCTCCCAACCACACGTTGTGCCGCTATAGATCGGCCCCTAATGATCCCGAGTATTTTCAAGTCGCTAGAACGCCATCATTGAGCTTTACATCATGTCCGATTACAACCTGACGCATTTAAAACAGCTGGAAGCAGAGAGCATCCATATCATCCGCGAAGTCGCCGCCGAGTTCGAACGCCCGGTGATGCTTTATTCGATTGGCAAGGACTCCGCCGTCATGTTGCATTTGGCGCTTAAGGCCTTTGCGCCGGGTAAACCCCCATTTCCATTGATGCACATCGATACCACCTGGAAATTCCGCGAAATGATCAAATTTCGCGAGGAAACTGCGCGTAAGTACGGCTTGGATTTGATCGTCCATATTAACCAGGAAGGGGTTGACGCGGGCGTGGGTCCGTTTACGCATGGTAGTGCTAAACACACCGATATCATGAAAACCCAGGCCTTGAAGCAGGCGCTGAACAAGTATCAGTTCGATGCGGCCTTTGGCGGAGCGCGTCGTGACGAAGAAAAATCACGTGCCAAAGAGCGGGTCTATTCCTTCCGCGATAAAAACCACCGTTGGGACCCCAAAAACCAGCGTCCGGAACTCTGGAATATCTACAACGGCAAGATCAATCGCGGCGAAAGTATTCGTGTATTCCCGCTGTCCAACTGGACCGAACTGGATATTTGGCAATACATTTATCTCGAAAATATCCAGATCGTGCCTCTGTATTTTGCCGCCAAACGCCCGGTGGTTGAGCGCGATGGTACCCTGATCATGGTCGACGACGATCGCATGCCGCTGCGCGAAGGTGAAGTCCCCATGATGAAGTCCGTGCGCTTCCGCACCCTGGGTTGCTACCCGCTGACCGGCGCGGTGGAGTCAGAGGCTGACACCCTGACCGACATCATTCAGGAAATGCTACTGACCACC
>JBFHRI010000039.1:0-15598 GCA_041591755.1 Oleiphilaceae bacterium | reverse complement strand
CCCTTGATGGCACGCTTCAATCATCTCAATATCACACGCTCCATTCGTGAACTAGCGAACTTTGCTGAGCCGATCCGCGAAAAAATGGTGGAATTCGCCATCAGCTACAACATCAACATCATCTCCGGCAGCATGCCCGTCTACTACGATGGCAAGCTTCATAATTCAGGCTTTCTGTGTCGTCGCGACGGCACTTGGGAGCGCTACGACAAAATCCATGTCACACCCGCAGAAGCCCGCAACTGGGCCATGAACGGCGGTGACCAAATCAAGGTGTTTGATACCGACTGCGGCCGCATTGGCGTCATCATTTGTTACGACGTTGAGTTCCCTGAGCTGTCACGCCTGATGGCAGACCAAGGCATGAACATCCTGTTCGTGCCCTTCCTGACCGATACGCAAAATGGGTATACCCGGGTCCGTCATTGCGCCATGTCACGCGCCATCGAGAACGAATGCTATGTGGCCATCGCCGGTGCCGTCGGCAACCTCCCCAAGGTCAATAACATGGACATTCAGTATGCGCAGTCAGCGCTGTTCACGCCGGCAGACTTTTCCTTCCCGACTACCGGCATTAAGGCCGAAGCCACGCCCAACTCTGAAATGACGCTGATTGTGGATGTCAACTTAGATCTGTTGAAGGAGCTGCACTCACATGGCAGCGTGGCCACGATGAAGGATCGTCGGCATGACCTTTATACCCTGAGCCTGAACAAGCCCAAGAAGTAGCGGCGGGATCGAGCGCGTACACGGCTGACACGACGTGCAATGCATGGCAACTGCATGAAATCAGCATTCAGGTCTGCCTTGTGCGGCAAAACTCAGCCATAATACGGGCCCAGCGAATAGCACCGTCTGGTGTCGCGCAGGCATAATTGGCGACGACCCGGCGGGCCCCGATAGCACAGCATTTCAACTCAAGGCATCTATGGATAAATTCGGCTTCACTCTATTTCGTCTCGCCGCGCCGCTGATCTTGGTATTGCATAGCCACCCAGCCGCGGCAGACCTGCTCAGCTATTTCAGGTTCGAAGACGGCCGCACCAACTGGCAATACATTGCCAACTGGTCCAGTGGCATTTTGATTCTCTTGCTCTCCATCACGGCGACCATTTTATTTTTTAGTCGTCGTGCACTGAACCAGTCCAACAAGGCCTTGCAGGATATCAATGACGAGTTGGAGCGGCGCGTGCAGGAGCGCACCGCCAACCTCAATGAGTCCAACACACTGTTGCGACAGGCCAATGAAGCCTTGGAAGGCGAAATCGCCGGCCACCGCGAAACCACGCGTCTCTTGCATGCCTCGGAAACCTATATCAAAAGCATTTTAGAATCGATGCCGTTGATGCTGGTTGGTCTGAACCAGCAAGGCGTGGTCACGCAATGGAACAAAGGTGCCGAGAAGCTCACCGGACTGCCCGCCGAGAAGGCGCTGAATCGCGTGTTGTGGGAGGCCTACCCGATCATTCCGGTGACCCAGGAACAAGTCAACACAGCACTAAAAGAACAGCGTACGCATAATCTGCGCCGCACTCATCGCACGCAATTCCACTATGAAATCACGATCTATCCCTTGCAAGGTGCGGGCGATACCGGCGTGGTGATCCTGATCGATAATGTCACGCAGCAAGTGCTGTCTGAGAATAAGTTGATCCAGAAAGACAAGATGTCGGCCATGGGCGAGCTCGCGTCGACCATGGCACAAGACATCAACTTGCCCTTACGGGCCATCTTGCATGACCTGCAACAGGCGCTGGATAAAGTCCCTCATCTGGAAGGCGCCAAGGTCGAACTGGTGAATGAACTCTCGCACGATTTACGTGACGCAGAAGAGCGTGGTCGCCAAGCCGCCGCCATCACGCAAAACCTGCTGGAATTTGCACGCAGTGAGCGTGACCAAAAGCAAAGCATCAATATCACCCAGATCATGGATCACGCACTGGAGCTGGCGACGGCCACCTTCGCTATTCCCAATGGTCTTAAGTTCAATCAAATCGAAGTGGTACGTGATTACGAACCCGAACTGCCCGAAGCACCTGGCTTTGCCTCCGAACTGCAGCAGGTTTTCCTGTCTCTGCTACGGCATTCATTTTACGCTTTGGCGACCAATCAGCCCAATGAGCGTCGACCCAAAATCAGCATCAAGGTGGTCAATTGCTATGAAACGCTTTGGATCAAGGTGCAACACAATGGTCGCGGTTTGAGCCCAGAAGAGCAGCAGTTTATCTTCGAGCCTTACTTCAGCAATGAGCAATACAATCCCGGCGCGGAATACGATGCGGGCAAGCGCTTGAGTTTCTCGTATTTCATCATCACCGAACATCATTTGGGTCAAATGGCCGTGACCTCAGACCCGGAGATCGGATCGACCTTCCACATCCAGCTGGACTATAAACATATCGCGCGGCGCTAACACGCCACGCGGTACCCCTTCGCAATCTCCCAAACGTCTATTTATTCGTCACGCCGGTAATGGTAGTGTCGAATCTGACCGAGCAGCAACAGACTGCTTGGTCGCTCCAATACTAAAAAAATAAGACATTTGGGTGATCACATCATGCATACAACAATAAAGCGCTCGACCCTATTCGCAAGCTTTTCACTGCTGACGACTTCACTCTTGGCGGCTGACTTCGCCAAGCTCGATGAAGCATTGCCGCCGAACGGCATCATCAACAATAAAGAGGTCGTTTTCGATTTTGATGGAGATGGCTGCCTACCCAGTGCCGGCATCAGTCGACTCGGTGAAAAGAATCCGGGCTTGAAAACCAGCGGTAAAATCACCGGAGACTGCCGCTCTGGCAATTTCATGCTGACCTCCAACACGATGCACCGGTATGTATGTAAAACCACAGGCGGTAACAAATACTGTGGTCATATTTATGCCCTGTATTTTGAGAAAGATCAGGTCTTTGACTATCTTGGCGGTGGACACCGGCATGACTGGGAGCATGCGGTTGTCTGGACCAAGAATGGTGTCGTGACCCATGGCACGTACAGCTCGCATGGCAATCAAACCACCAAACCGGCGTCGCAATTACCGTTTCAGAATGGCCGCCTGAAAATCGTTTATCACAAGGATGGCCTCCTCACACACGCCTTCCGTTTTGCTAAAACCGATGAATACGCCGAAAATCCTTATGGCAGCTTCCTCACACCCACCATCGTCAGCTGGTATCAAATGGTGGGAGATGGTCTGAGCAACGCACAAATGCGCGCGCGCCTGAATAGCTTTGATTACGGCTCTGCCAATCTCCCTATCAAGGACAGCAATTTCCTAAATAATATCAATAACGGCAAGCCTTCGGACTATCCGATTTTTACGAGTTCAGACGTTAGCGCGTCGCAGTAAAGAAAAGATGCATCGTCGGAGCATCCCGGCATGATCGCCGGGGATGCTCTGGGCGCCGATTTGCAGGAACCCCCATGAAAAAACCACCCGCTTCACCCTACCCAGAATCCGCGTTCAACATCCCTTGCGAGACTCAGGTAGCCATCAAAGACTGGCCCACCGCTCCGAATGATAACCAACCCGACAAGGCAGACTGCCTAGCGGAGCTGGAGAAAGCCGTGGAGAAGATCAGCGACTTACAACAGCTGTTCTATGCCGACGGCCGCTTTTCTCTCTTATTGATTTTTCAGGGAATGGATGCGGCGGGAAAAGACAGCATAGTGCGGCAGGTGATGAAAGCCACCGATCCAGGCGGCTGCCACGCACATTACTTCAAGAAACCCAGCGAAGAAGAGCTCAGCCATGACTTCCTCTGGCGCTGCCAGGACAAGTTACCGAGAAAAGGCCATATCAATGTATTCAACCGGAGTTACTATGAGGAAGTCCTGATCGTTAAAGTTCACCCTGAGCTCTTGGCCCCTCAAGGCATACGGGAAGCCAGTGAATGCTTGTGGGCACAGCGTTATGAGTCGATTCGGCAATTCGAGCAGCATCTCTTTAATAATGGCACGCTGGTCTTAAAGTTCTGGTTGAATTTATCCAAAGATGAGCAGAAAGAACGCTTTCTAAAACGCCTGGAGCATCCGCATAAGCACTGGAAATTTGCGCTGGCCGACGTGCAGGAGCGCGCCCACTGGGACGCTTATGAGCAGGCTTATGCCACAATGCTCGAAGAGACCTCGCGCCCCTGGGCGCCTTGGTATGCCATTCCCGCTGATAAAAAGTACTTCGCCAAGTATGCGATTGCGCACATTATTATCGAGACCCTGGAAAGCCTTTCCCTGCGTTATCCCGAAGTCGACCCTGCGCTGAAAAAACGCTTTGCTGAGATCCGGCAAGCCTTGCTGGACGATTGAACGCGCCCTGGCGCTTGTAGGCTTAACCAGACATTGGCCGCAACGCGGCTTAGGTTTTGTGCCCGAGCCCTGGCTTGGGCAAGCACAGGAAAGCCGCACAAATGGGCTCTCCGCGCGCCTTCTCCAACTGCTCGATCGAATGCAACAGGTGAACATGCTTGTTACAGTCGTCGCAAAAACGCCGGTCTGGATTATCCGTGGTGGCCAAATCGCCCCAACGCTTGCGGCAGCCACCCTGAAAAAAACAGTCTTCAATGCGCATCTTCTCAATGCCTTCATACACCAGGTCCACCGCGCCGAGTAAATAGTCCATCTGTTGGTTCCTCTGTCTGTTGATCCTGGAGCTGACGATACTGCTGCGAGCGACAGATTGTGTCGCTCGATTCGCCCAGCGACCTAACGATTTTCAGTGCGACAATCCAAATTGAGTCTGCTTCCAACCATAGCCTGTCACCACAAATTGCGAGGCCATAACCAGCGCAAAACACCACTCCATGGCATCTTCGATCTCATCAAAATTGTCCAGCGACAGTGCCAGCACCGAGTTCATCAATCCACCGCAAAGCAGTACGATAGAGAGCGCACATTGCACTAGGTAAATTTCCGGACGATGGGCTTTCGGCAGTTGGGATAATCGATAAACCATCCATAAGTGGGCCAGTGCCGTGCAACCGAAGAACAAAATAATGCCAATACGGCGCTGAAGCTGATAGAGCTGCCCCACAGCGCCCAACATGGTGGCATAGAGCGCCAGCGCCAGCGCCGCGAAGACCCCAAGATAGCTCAGCGTGCGACGCAACACCGCGCCCGGTTGCAAGCGCGCCAACCAAACATCCAACAGAGGCCAATAGACCAGCATCAAGCCGGCCAGTGGCAACATGATGGCCTTGAAGACAAAGTAAGCTGGCGCTTGGCGCCCTGCCGCACTGATCGATGTACAACTGTCCCAGTAAGGCACGCACCAGGGTACCTGCTGGTAATACGCCGCAATCAGGTAAGTGAGATTGGCCCCGACGATCAGTCCAAAACCAATCGCATAGGCGAGGGGTGCGAAGGTAAACGACATGGCAAATCCTGCGATATCGCAATGCTAATGGATGATACCATGAGCATCCTGTATAGCCCGATAGGTACCACTGGCTCGAATTGTCTCCAGCCCCTTATTGAAATCACGAATGATTTTGTTCACATCCGGGTTTTTCTTTGACACCGTAAAATACACCTGTTGCCGCTGATAGGGCGGCTCCAGCACCACAACAGCGTTTTGCTCCGCCTTGGAAAAGTTGGCCTGCAGGTCGTGGCGGATCCATTCGGTGGTGCCCACAAACAAATCGATCCGTTTGGCCAGCAGCTTGTGTAAGTTGTTGATATTTTCCGGTGCCGGGTCGGGTTTCAAACCATCGCGCAGCAAGTCCGCAATCAATGAGGTGCCCAGCAAGACGCCGACGCGGTAGTCTTTCAACTCATGGACAACCGCCGCAGGAATCTCACTGTCCTTGCGGGCAAAAAAATTAATCAAGATCTCACCCATGGGATCGGAATACTCCAGATAGCCCGTGCGATTTTGCGCATAATACGCCCCCAAAACCCCATCCACTTTGCCTTTGCGCGCCAACAGCAAGGCACGTTTCAATGGATAGAATTGGTATTCTGCCTGATAGCCCGTCCGCTTTAATGCCGCCGCCGCAAGCTCCGCAATATATCCATGATGCGGTGAGGTCGAGTCAACAAAAGGTTTGTAATCGAAAGCGGCGATTCGCAATATTTTCTCGCGCGACTCGGCCATGGGTGGATACGATAGAACTCCAATCACCCCAAAGCACAAGCCCCACGCTATGGTGACCAACCACTTCATTTTGCGATTACTCGAATACATCTAGCGCAGATCATAGTGGCTTCTGCCCGCAAAAACACTAAAAACGCTAAAGGCTGTTACTTGGGCATCAGCCGTTTAAGGGCGCCTATCCACTATATGTAGCATCGCAGGTACAGGGGAGATGGAAGCATAAAGTGGCCCAAGCAGCCAAGTTATGGTTTAAATACCAAGATATTGAAAATAAAGAGAATTAATGGTGGCCCCTCCCCGGCTTGAACGGGGGACCAACCGATTATGAGTCGGGTGCTCTAACCGACTGAGCTAAGGGGCCGTAACGGAGAAAGTGTGCAGAATTTCCGAAGCGGCGCATTATAGTGCGCCGCTTCGGTGATTACTACCCGAAGGCTCGACTTTGCGCGTTGCGCTTATTCGTCGAGGAAGCTGCGCAAATGATCGGAGCGGCTGGGATGGCGCAATTTGCGCAAGGCCTTGGCTTCGATCTGACGAATTCGCTCTCGCGTGACGTCGAACTGCTTACCAACTTCTTCTAGCGTATGATCGGTGTTCATCTCGATGCCGAAACGCATGCGCAGCACCTTGGCTTCACGTGCGGTGAGACCTGAAAGGACCAGACGCGTCGCCTCTTTCAGACCTTCGCTGGTCGCGATGTCGATGGGCGATTCGGCCGTGTTATCCTCAATGAAGTCGCCCAAGTGCGAATCTTCATCGTCACCAATGGGCGTTTCCATCGAAATGGGCTCTTTGGCGATCTTCAACACCTTACGGATCTTGTCTTCGGGCATATCCATGCGCTCGCCCAGCTCTTCCGGCGTTGGCTCGCGCCCCATCTCTTGCAGCATCTGCCGTGAAATACGGTTCAGCTTGTTGATGGTTTCGATCATGTGCACCGGAATTCGAATGGTGCGCGCCTGGTCGGCAATCGAACGCGTAATGGCCTGACGAATCCACCAAGTAGCATAGGTGGAGAACTTATAACCACGACGGTACTCGAATTTGTCTACGGCCTTCATCAGACCGATATTGCCTTCCTGAATCAGGTCGAGGAACTGCAGCCCACGGTTGGTGTATTTCTTGGCGATCGAGATCACCAGACGCAGGTTCGCTTCAACCATTTCCTTTTTGGCACGACGCGCCTTGGCTTCGCCAATCGAAATACGACGATTGACGTCTTTGATCTCGGGGATGGTCAGGCCGCACTCTTCGGCAACCGCAAGAATACGACGCTGCATGCGCACGATTTCTTCTTCAAACGCGGCGAGTTTGTTGCTGTAGGAGTGCTTCTCATCGACCAGCGCTTTCACCCAGTCGAGGTTAGCTTCGTTACCGGGGAAGCGCTTGATAAACTCCTTGCGGTCCATGCCACAGCTACTGGCACAAATGCGCATGATGTTACGTTCGTTTTCGCGCACCACATCATTGGACTTCCGCACGCGCTCGATCAGCGTATCGAATTGCTTTGCATTGAGTTTAAACGGTGCGAATAGATCACCTAACTTATTCAGTTCGATGACTGCCTTGCGACCACTGATGCCCTCTTTGGCAATGATTTTCTCCGCCACCGCCAGCTGCGCGCGCAGCGCTTCGATACGATTGCGCGTTTCTTCCGGGTCCGGACCGTTGTCGGTATCGTCTTCGGTCGTGGTGCTATCGTCATCATCGTCGTCGTCATCTGAAGACGAGTCATCATCGGCCTCGACCACGTCCTCGTCTGATGCGGCATCATCGGGGATCACTTCTTCCACATCGACATCGACGAAACCGCTGATCAGATCGCTCAAGCGCCCCTCTTCGGCAACGATTTGATCATAGGTCGCAATCACCGATTGCACTGCACCTGGGAAATGCGCCAAAGACGCCATCACATCGCGCAAGCCTTCTTCAATACGCTTGGCGATACGAATTTCGCCATCGCGGGTCAGCAGTTCGACTGTTCCCATTTCACGCATATACATACGCACGGGGTCGGTCGTGCGACCGGCTTCGGTTTCTACGGCCGCCAATGCCGCCGCCGCCTCAGCCGCGGCCACCTCATCGGTGGAGTCACCATCGGCCATCAACAGGGAGTCTGCATCAGGTGCCACTTCAACGACCTGTATGCCCATGTCGTTGATCATACGAATGATGTCTTCGACCTGATCTGGATCGGCAATATCCTCAGGTAAGTGATCGTTCACTTCTGAGTAAGTGAGATAACCTTGTTCCTTGCCGCGAGAGATCAGATCTTTAAGTCTGGATTGTTGAGAATTGCCTGACATGGTCACCCTATCGGTCAGAGGCCGATCTGCGTCGATCAGCCATGCTATGGAAAATTCACATTGGCGCCCTTTACTGGGGGCGCACCGTCTAAATTCAAGCCACTTTGATGCAATTTAGGCACAAAAGTGTTTACTAACTCTCATCGCGCACTACACGCAACGCTTTGAATCCCTGCTGAATGGCCGCTTTTTCTTCTGCCGTCAGATCACTTGGATTTTTATTTAGCTTAGTCGTTTCGAGCGCTTTACTACGTTTTTTTTCCTCGGCAATGCGCTGCATCACATCTTCGAACTCGGCCAGCGCCTGCGCCTCGTTAGGCAGCCAGTCCATCTGCTCAAATAGCGCACTAAAGCGCTCCCGCTGCTCAGCAGACCCAGTGGCCAGCGCGAGCAAGAGCGCCTGTGGCGTTTCGATGCGCTGCTGCAGGATATACGCCGCAAACTCCTGCGCTTTCGGGTAAGCGCTCAGACCGCGCAGAAGCGGCTCCAGTTCCCGCGCTTGCGCCGGTTGGTAGTACAGCGCCAAACAGAGCGCCGTATCCGGCTCCCGCATCACGCGCACACTACTCAGCTCAACCGCCCCACCCGACCTGTCACGCTGGGGACTGTCGGACCGCGCATAGACGACGCGATTCAATTCCTTCCATAACGCCGAGCGCAAAACGCCCGACTCCACCTTGGCAATCTGCACATCGGCGCGCTGTTTGAGCACGCCTCGTTGCTCTCCAACCGTCAGATCCAAATCATCTGAATAAATCTGTATCAAAAATTGCGACAGCGGCCGCGCACTCTCTATGCGGCGCTCGAACGCCACTTTACCTTCTTTACGCACCAGCGTGTCGGGGTCTTCCCCTTCTGGCAACAGCAAGAAAGACAATTCCATGCCATCTTTATAAAGCGGCAGCATGTTTTCCATCGCCTTACGCGCCGCCTGACGACCCGCATTGTCGCCATCAAAACAAAACACCAAGCGACTACAACGCTTCAGCAACTGGCTTAGGTTGTCCTCGTTGGTTGCCGTTCCCAGCGTAGCGACGGCATAATTAATGCCAAACTGCGCCAGCGAGACGACATCCATATAGCCTTCGACCACCAACAGGCGCTCCAAGCGCACATTGGCGCGGGAAGCCTCGTATAGACCGTAGATCTCGCGGCTTTTATGGAACACGTCGGATTCCGGCGAGTTGATGTACTTGGCCTTATCATCCCCCAGGGTACGCCCACCGAAGGCCACCACTTTGCCATTCATGTTGCGAATCGGAAACATCAGTCGATTCTGAAACAGATCGAAGTGGTGCTGATACTTGTCACTGATATTGCGCGTTTCGATCATCGCCTTCACGACATCTGGCGTCGCTGCCGCACCAAGATAGTGCTTCTCAGGAGGCGCAAAGCCCAAAGCGAAGCGCTCAACCACGTCCTCACTCAAACCACGCCGTGCGATATACCGCTGCGCCAGGGCCTTTTGCGGATGCGAGACCAAGGCTGCGCGATAGATCATGGCGGCCTTGTGCAGGCCATCCAACAGCCGCTTCTGCGTATCGTACTCAGCTTGATGCCGCTCATCGCGCGGCACATCAAGCCCAGCCATACGCGCTAATTCTTCCACCGCCTCGGAAAAGGAGAGGCTGTCATACTCACGCAGAAAACTGATGGCATCGCCATTCGCACCACAACCAAAGCAGTGGTAATAGTTCTTCTGCGGCTGAACGTGAAAAGACGGCGTTTTTTCCTGATGGAATGGGCAGCAGGCCTTGTAAGTCGCGCCACTGCGCTTGAGCTGGATCCGGCTTGCCACCACATCCTGTATCGGCAGGCGTGTTAACAAATCTTCGATAAAGGACTGCGGGATCATACCGGCCATCGCAGACGCTCCTTCCCCGCGACGACCTTGCCCCCAGCCTTAATCAGAATAACGCACCCGCAGGCAGGCACTGTCGCGCTCAGGCCAAGGCCGCTTTGATTTTCTGGCTGACCTGGGCAATATCCGCACGCCCTTGCAATTGCGGCTTCAGCAGCGCCATCACCTTACCCATATCACGCACGGATTCCGCGCCGGTTTCTCGCACCGCGTCAGCAATCATCTGGGCGATTTCTTCATCGCTAAGCGCTTCCGGCAGGAACGATTCGATCACTGCCATTTCAGCACGCTCAATCGACGCAAGATCTTCACGTGCGGCCGCTTCGAATTGCGCCACAGAGTCGCGACGCTGCTTCAGCATCTTATCTAAAATTGCTAGCACACGAGCATCGTCGAGCTCGATACGCTCATCGACCTCAACCCGTTTGAACTCTGCCTGAATCAGACGAATGGTACCCAGACGCTCTTTTTCTCGCGCCTTCATGGCTTCTTTCATCGCGTTGTTGATCGTCGCTTTCAGCTCGGACATTTTCCACTCCACTGATGACAGAAAAGGCCCGCAGTACAGCGGAGTACTGCAGGCCTCGGAATGTATGCACTTACGGCCTCAGGATACATGGGGCCGCGCGACAAACCACAGCGCAGCACCTCGACCCTGAGCGAATTAGTACAGTCTTTCGAACTTACGCTGTTCGCGCTGAACTTTCTTAGCGTGCCGTTTGACTGCTGCCGCTGCCTTGCGCTTGCGAACTGAAGTCGGCTTCTCGTAAAACTCGCGACGACGGACTTCAGACAGAATGCCCGCTTTCTCACAAGAACGCTTGAAGCGACGCAGGGCGATATCAAATGGCTCGTTTTCTTTAATCTTTACAGAAGGCATTGAAATACCACTAATTTGGTCAAAAAATTCGTTAATCTTCGTCTCTGTCGTTGCCTATCGAGAGGCTTCACAATGCAGCGCTAAACTCGCGCTCACTCGCAGCGAAGCGGCATCACGCACTACGCGCTCAACCTGCAAATTGCCTTGGCGTACACACGCAAAAGGACAGAGGGTCGGGACAGGGGCGCAGAGTCTAATGGGTTTGCCAAAGCATGTAAAGCGCATTTTTACTGCTCTTCCCTACACAAGCGCAGACATAGATAATAAGCCTCAGCGCTCAAACGACAGCCAAGCAAAAAACAGACAGACGGCACGCAATTTGCTTTGCTAACCGCAACCATACGGCTTTGCGGTCAAAGCGGTATACGACGACAAACCAATACGGCAATAATAATATGTACTGTGTGGAATCACTCGCCCTGGCAGAGGACCCTCAGACTGCAGCGGCCCCGTCACAAGCCAATTCGGTGGCAACAGCCTTTGAGGCCCACAAAACACGACAGCAAGGTCTTGTCTTGTGCCGGCTTCTCATTGATTTAATGCTCGAGATTCAAAAACATCGCGGTTGCACCTTGGCGGTGCTTTCGGGCGATCATTTTTTCGAGATGCCCCTACTGAGCATCCAACGCGATATCACCGAGCACTTTCAACGCTTTGAGTCAGAACGCCGCGAGTTCTTGAGTTTGACCGAAGCACAACAGATTCTGCAGGAATGGGTCTGCATTCGTCGCCTATGGCGCAAAGACAGCGTGGCACAGAATTTTTTGCTGCACAGCAATTTGCTGGCCGAACTACTCAAGCTACTCTGGCTCGTCGCACAACGCTCAGGCCAGCTCGGAGTGAGCGAGCGCCAGGATGAGCTCACCACGCTTTGCTTGCGCGACTGGCCCGAAATGATCGAAACGGCAGCCCAAACCCGCGGCTTGGCCACCCACGTTGCCGTCAGCGGCGAAATTGAGCCTGAAATTCTGTCACGCGTACGCTATCTGGCCGAGCAGTTAAACCTGCTCGACACGCGCCTCAACGACCGCATACAGCAGCTCGACAAGGAGGCTCTACGCGCCATTCAAGTGCGCGTTGAAAGCACCGAATACACCAGCCATCTTGCTAATTTTCAAAACAGCCTGAGCTTAGAGATTCTGAACGAACGCAGCGCGCACAACAAGGCCGTGGACCCCGACCATATTTACACCCTGGGTAGTCAGGTGGTGAGTGCCAGCCACCAGTGCTTGTTAACCGGCCTGCGCTTGATTGAGCGCGCGTTAAGTCCCGAACTGGCTCAGTGGGTCTTTCGCTAAGGTCGGTAGTGCGTCAGTCAAACCCCTCAAGCACGATTTTGCCGCGAGATTGCTGCGCCTCCAGCAGCGCGTGCGCACGCCTCAAATTGGCGGCATTGATCGCGCCAAAGTGAGCGGCTACCGTGCTGCACAATATGCCTTCATCCACCAAACGCGCCACTTCATTGAGAATCCAACCCTGACGCGCCATATCAGCCGTGCCATACAGTGAGCGGGTATACATGAACTCCCAATGCAGCGAGATGCTTTTGCGCTTGAAAGCCTTGATATCCAGAGCCTGCGGATCATCAATCAAACCAAAGCGCCCCTGCGGCGCCATCAGCTCCACTAATTGAGCATAATGGACATCGGTATGCGTGAGGCTGGCAACATGGGTAATCTCGCCACATTTTAAGGACTGCAACTGCGCCTGCAGATCTGCCTGGTGATCCACCAGCTCAAGCGACGCCAGACCCTGCAACCATGCGCGCGATTCAACGCGCCCATAACTGGCCACAACACGTGCTTGCGTCAACTTGCGCGCCAGCTGCACCAAAATCGAACCCACGCCTCCGGCCGCGCCCAAAACAAACAAGGTCGCCTTTGGGGCATTTATGTCGAGCTGGAGCCGATCGAATAACAACTCCCACGCCGTGAGGCTGGTCAGCGGCAAGGCTGCCGCTTCGCTAAAACTCAAACGCTGCGGCTTACGCCCGACGATCCGGGCATCCACCACTTGCAACTGCGCGTTACTTCCTGAACGACTTAAGTCACCCGCATAGAACACCGCATCCCCGGGCTGAAAGCCCTGCACGCTCTCTCCCACCTCTCGCACGATGCCCGCCGCATCCCAGCCGAGTATTTTGGGCTGCCCATCGGGTGGCGCGACATTTTTGCGTATTTTGCAATCGACCGGATTCACCGCAATCGCTTGCACTTCGACCAAGAGATCATGCGCCCCCGGCTTCGGCTCTGGCACCTTACAATCAATCAGGGCGGAAGGGTGTTCGATGGGGAGAGAGTGGGTATAGGCAACAGCTTTCATGGCGGAGGGCCTGGCAATAAGCGTAGAACAGAAACCGGCCTATCACGGCCAATGCTTAACTTGCCTTGGCCAGTACCGGGCGAGTGCAGTTGCGGCCGTCTGCTTTGGCTTCATACAGACTGGTATCGGCGGCGCGAATCAAGTCATCGAACTGACTACTAAAGCGCGTCGAACAAATACCGCAACTGATTGAGATATTCAGTGAGAGCTCACCAAAAATCAAGGGTTCTTGAGCAATGCGTTTACGCACCCTTTCAATCAACTGATAGCCTTTTATCAGGCTGGTATTGGGCAGCAGAATCAAGAATTCCTCGCCGCCCCAGCGCCCCACGGAATCGGTGATGCGCACCGTTTCCATCAGAATACGCGCCACTTCCTTGAGCGCCTGGTCGCCCAAATCATGGCCATGGTTATCATTGATCTTCTTGAAATAGTCGATATCGCACAACACCACGCTCATCTCGGTATGATCGCGTCCGACGCGATGCAGCTCCAACTGCACCTTCTGTTTAATACCCCGACGATTATAGGTCCCGGTGAGCTCATCACGATTGGCATGATGACGCAGTAAATCCATCGCCACTTGCGTGCGCTCGTCGGCGCGCGCTCGCGCATACTCCAGGATGTAGGCCATTAACGACACAAACACTAAAGAGCCGGCGAAGCGATGCTTGAACTCCATCGGATAGCTATAGTTGGCACCCACCAACTCTGGCATGTACATCACTAAGATAGCTCCCGCCATGCCACCGCCAATTAACCACTTACCCAAGCGATGCCCGAACAACGGAAAGGTCAGTAGCGGATACGAATAACACCACAAAATCCCAGTACCATTCTCACCACCACTCAAGACCAGAAATATCATGAGCGAGCTGAAAATAACCAGCACCACACTGCGGTACAGACGCCAGTTGTGCCAGGTTTTGAAAACAAACAGATTAAGCAGCGTCGCGGCCGCAAATACATAAAGCGCAACGCCATAAATCGGCAGCCCGGCACGAAACGAGGAGGTGCCGAAAATCAGCAGAAACACGCTGCCGATCACACTCAAGAGATCGGCCATTTTGCGGCTTAGATCTTGATCGCGCCAGGTAGGCACTGCGGGGGGAGTGAGCATCAGATCTTTAAGACCTTCCGAGTAAGTGGGTGCAATTTACTTGCACAAGGGAGGCGCTCAAATTCTGAGCGCGCACCCCATGCTTCTCAAGCGTCGAATGGTTATTTTTTGTAAGAAAACGCTGCGCAGCGGCGCTGCCACGTAGTGTTTGGTCAGCGACTGCAGCTATTCCAGCGCCGATTTCAAAGATTGCTCCAATGCCTCAAGCTGTTCGGTCAGTTCAAACCACTGCGCCTCATACTGTTCGAGTTGAGCCTGCAACACAGCGCGACGATCGAGAAGCTGTTTCAATACATCCTTGGCGCCAGCCTCATATAACGCGCCATCCGCCAGGCGCGCCTCCAGCGCAGCCAGCTCTTGTTGCCCCTGCGCCATGTGCACTTCATTTTTTTCCAGCTGTTTTTTGAGCGGACTCAACTTTTGACGCATCTGCGCTTCCAGGCGCTTGCGCTCGCGACGCGCTTCGGCGTTGTCCTGAGTGCCGGCTTGGGCGCTTGCGCTGAGCGTCGAGACCTGCTGCTTGTCTTGGGCCGCCTGGTACTGTAACAGCCATTTTTCGTAGTCGGGCAGATCACCGTCGAATTCTTTGACCTGCCCCTCGGCGACCAGGAAGAACTGGTCCACCGAGCTTTTTAATAAGTGCCGGTCGTGGGACACGATAACCACTGCCCCCCCAAACGCCTGCAAGGCGACCGTTAGGGCATGCCGCATCTCAAGATCGAGGTGGTTAGTCGGCTCATCGAGCACCAGCAGGTTGGGCTTTTGCCAGGCAATAATAGCCAAAGCCAAACGCGCCTTTTCACCGCCAGAAAAGGTCTGCACTGGCGTCAGTGCGGCGTCGCCGGAGAAGCCAAAACCACCAAGAAAGCTGCGCAGGCTTTGTTCGCTGGCCTGCGGACTCAAACGCTGCAAGTGCAAGACCGGCGAGGCCTGCAAATCAAGCGCTTCAAGCTGATGTTGTGCAAAATACCCCAATGCCAGATGCTCGCCGGTCATACGCTCACCGGCCAGTAGT
>JBFHRI010000038.1:0-15640 GCA_041591755.1 Oleiphilaceae bacterium | reverse complement strand
GCTTCCCGCCGCCGTAAGGGGGGAGCCATACAAAGTGATCTCGGTCTGCCCCTCATGCTCACGTAACACCAGCCAACGGGCGTCTGGCATGCCTTGCTCCGCCGGTTTGCGGGCGTAAAACTGCCACAGCTCAAGGAGTCCTTCCGCACGCTTGGTCAAGCCGCCAAATACAGGCAACCACTGTTCACCTTCTTCCCGATCCAGTCCACAGTCAGATTTCTCATCCACGGCGCGCACGACTTCATTGCGTATCTCATCCAGGCGTCGATACAGAGCCGCCCATTGCTGATGCAGCTGCTGCGCTTGCCCCAGCAGAGCCTCGGGGATCTGGCCCTGCTCAAAACGAAAACGCTTCTGTGTTGGGCTGTCACCCTCCTGCCAGGGGATCGCCGAGTCTAGCGCGTTGAATACCAAGGCCGTATGCTCGGCAATCTGTTTCATGGTGGCCGACAAGTCATCCACCGCGCGACCCAAGGCATGACCTTGGGCCAAATGGGGCAGAAATTCCGCCAGACTCTTGCTCAAGCTCTTAAGCCAGGATTCCGTGGCGTGCAAGCCCCCGCTGACCATAAAGTGATCGAGCGCCTTGTCGGCCAGGTGATGCGCTTCATCCAGCACCAGTATCGATTGATCTAACGGCGGTAGCAGAACCCCTCCTCCCAGCGCCAAATCCGACAACAGCAGATCATGATTAGTGACGATCAGATCCGCATCGTCCCACTGTTTGCGGGCTTCATAATAGGGACAGGTATTGAAGTAACTACAGCGACGGTTGCTGCAAGAGGCATTATCTACAGTCAGGTTTTGCCATAACTGCGGATCAATCTCTCCGGGCCAACGATCACGATCCCCGTCCCATTCGCTGGAAGCATAGGCGCTGAGAAAGGCCTGTAATTTGGCCGGGTCCGGCATGTCAAACTGTCCGTCCAGCGCAAACATCGGCAAGGTGGCGGTATCCCCACCATAGGTCCCCAACAAGGTATCGAGACGACTCAAACAAATGTAACGTCCACGCCCCTTGGCCAAGGCAAAATCAAACTGCAGACCGGCATGCTTGGCAATGTCCGGCAAGTCTTTGTGGATGATCTGCTCTTGCAAGGCTGTGGTCGCCGTCGACACAATCACCTTGCGCTCCTCGGCCAAGGCGATCGGCAGAACGGACAAGCAATAGGCCAAGGTCTTGCCCGTACCCGTACCGGCTTCTACCACGCATACCGCATCGGGCGAGCTGCGCAGACCCTCTTCATCCGACTTGATGCTGCCCAGATATTTGGCAATCTCTGCGATCATCAGGCGCTGACCATAACGCGGGCGGAAGCCCTTCGCCGCGGTGAACTTGGAATAGGCGGTCTGAATGGCCTGTTTGTGGATGTCGCTGAGCATGATTGCAAAAAGAATAATCTGAGGGCTGCACACTATAGGTGAAAATGCTCAGCGAGGCCATGCACCCCCACCCCTTCTGCGCGCAACCGCTCGCGCTTAAACAAATCGCTTGCGCAGCGCCTCGGGCACCAGCGGGCATTGTGTACTCGTGCGCCCAAACAGACGATAGCGGACACGCCCCACCGCATCATAGGCCAGGTCACGCGCTTTTTTGGGCATCCATGACAGCACTATACCCAAGGCGCCCCAAAAGCCTCCGAGTCGTTGCAGAATGGCAATGACCGCATCCGACTTGATAAACACCGCACCCTCTTCAGCACTTAAAACGATTGAGTCGGGAAACTGTTGCGACTGTTCAACATCAAAATCGAGCTGCCACGCACCACCGCCAATCGGTGAAAAATGGAAACTCGCCTGCGCGTCTTCGCGCAATACAAAACGCACCCAGTAGTGGCAAAAAGCACAATCCCCATCGTAAAACAGAATGGCTGGGCGGCCCGCTCCCGGAACCGGCTTGACCCAGCGCGCATCAAAGGTAAAAAGATGAAACAGCAGCATCGCCGTCGTCAGATCTGCAAAATTCAGACAGACCAGAAAGCCAAACTGCACCAGCAACATGCCACCCCAAAGCCAGGGCCGAATCCTGGCCAGCAAGGCCAGCGGTGCGAACAGCAGCTCGACATAGAGAATCGCCCAGGTCACGCTCTGCAGCACATACTCTGGCATGGCCAGTAACAGGGAGTTGAACAGATGATCGCGGGCCAGCGGATTATCAAGCACCAAACGCACTGCGTCACCCGCGACCCAAGAAGGACTGAGCAGCTTGGTATAGCCGCTATAGCTATAACTCAAAGCCAGTATGACCCAGGCACACAAGAACAAGGCCGATCGCATGCGAACATGCTGAGCGTCAGAGGACTCCCTCGGGGAAGGCATCAAGGCCCAGGCCAACAACATCCAACCGACATACGGCAAGGCGGGGTTAGCAATCAGCGGATTTCGTGCAAACAGGCACAGCAACAGGAACCAGAGCCAAAACGCCGCTGCGCGTGAGTATTTGCCAGATAACAGCAACACAGACGCCAGCACTCCGGACACCAGCATTCCCATCACGAACGATGGAGAATCAGACCATTGCAGCAGGTTGGGCAATACACCAAAAAGCGGACTCTGGCCGGCATCGGCCAACATGCCGAGATTAGAAAACAACTCCGTGCCATAAGGCAGTAACAATGAAAAATGAACCAGCAGATAGAGGCCAAAAAGCACTCGGAAGCAGGTCAGGAATCCAGGGCTTTCGAAACTACTGTTCATACTCCCTCCTTCAAGTTGTTGGTCTGAGCGAAGTTTGCGCCCTGACATTCAACCACATACGACAGCTGCCACAGTTCAGCATCCAATCCAGCTTGCTGCGGCAGCAGGCTCACCTTCACCGGAGCATAGCGATCGCGTTCACGAATGCCCAATTCTTCTAATACGCCGAACTCGCGACAAAAGGCGTAGTTGGCCACGCTTTCAAACATCGCGCGGGTTGCCTCGTTGGCCTGCAACACGGGCCCGTAAGAAATCGCCGCGCCATAAGCATTACGACGATTGTAAGGGCCTGCCAGGCCCGCGTAATTTTGTCGATCGAGCATGATAGTGTGCCGCTGCCCCTCTACATCCTGCCACTCAATCAAAAATTTGGCCGAATAGGTTTCAAAACCTTGTTGTGCGGTGAACACTTTCGGCGCCGGTGACGCCTGGGTGGCCAGGCCCAAACCCTTTATGGCTGGCTGATCGCCAATGTCGCCAAGCATGGTCGCGCAACCAATCGTGAGTAAGAGTGCCGCAACCAGGGTCGGCTTGAGGTATTCTTTACGTAGACATAAAAGACCCGGTAGATCCAATTCTCGCGCGGCGGAAAAGCCACACTCGAATGCTTGAGCTCGCGGGTTGTCAAAGGTCCCGAATAAGATATCCCACACTGGCAGATCACTGTAGTTGTTACGATGTCTCCCGCGCTCATGATGTATACAGTGGCTTTCCGGACGTTGAATCACATACCCCAGCCAGTAGGGTGTGCGGATATTCCAGTGGTAAAAAAACTCGGCCAGAGCCAACAGCAGAGTGGTCAGTGCAATGGCTGCCGGCGACAGCCCCAGCAGCACGATCATTAGAAATGAAGTGATCAAGCTGTTTGAAACCATCTCCAGGGGATGCTTGTAAAAGCTCGTCAACACTTCCAGGCGCGCCGGGCTATGGTGCACCTGATGTAAGTGACGCCACAACCACGGTACCTCGTGACGCGCTCGGTGCCACCAGTAAAACACAAACGTTGTCATGATATAGGCAAAGACCGCAGCCGCCGCCAGGGGCCAATCGGCCAGATCGAATACCCGATAATGATCAAACCAACGATCCCAGCTGAGGGCCGCCACCACCACAACCAGTGCCTGAAGCAGATTGAAAGCCAAGGCCCGCAACCACCACAATCGCCTAAGCGGGAAGCGCCTTCCCGGAAAGCACCGCTCGACTACTAACATCAACACCCCAACACTCACCACAATCGCCAGGACCTGCATCGCACACCTCCTCCAAACCCATGCTTGAGGCGAAAATCCTGACCAAAGGGATACAAATGCACAACCAAAAGCTATCATGTATCAATTGGATGCCTTACAGGTATTAAATACCGATACCATTTGAGTTTCGTATGAGCGAAAAGTCTGCACTCATCAAAACCCTGAAAAACACATTGAAACAGCACGGCATCACTGATGAGCAAGTCGCGCAGCAGCTCGATCTGTCTCTCGCCAGCATCAAGCGACTATTTTCACAAGAGGACCTATCTCTTGAGCGTTTGGAGAGCATCTGTCGAATGATGGAATTGGACATCTCGGATCTCGTACTACGGATGCAACAAACACAACAGCAAACTGAATCTCTGAGTCTGGAACAAGAACGGGAGCTGGTTGCGGACACACGTTTGTTGCTGACCACGCACCTGCTCCTGAATGGCTGGAAAGCCGCCGACATTGTTGAGCACTATGACATCAGCGACACCGAGATGACCCGTTATCTGGCACGCCTCGATCGCATGAAAGTGCTCGACTTACATCCGCATAATCGAGTGAAACTGAAAATCAGCCGCACCTTTCAATGGCAAAAGAATGGCCCGATTCAACGCTTTTTTCAGGAACATGTTCAGGACGAATTTTTTAATTGCAGTTTTATCGATCCAGGAGAAGTACGCATCTTTGTTTCGGGCATGATTACACGTGCATCCAACGCCGAATTAATGCGTCGTATCAAGCGCTTGGCGCAAAACTTTGATGAGCTGCACCAGGAAGATCGCAACGCGCACTTGAATGAACGGTTTGGTACCAGCCTCATGTTGGCGATGCGCCCCTGGGACATCCCCCAGTTTTCAGCGCTGAGAAAGCCTAATCGCGGAAAAGTGTTTTGAATTGACTCAAGCGCAGCGACCGTCGCAAAGTACCGTCTCAATAACAACAACCGAAACAGGCTCTGAATCATGCGACAGATAAAACGCGCCCTATTCTTTTTTCTCGCATTACTCCTGATTGCGGGCATCTGGAAATGGGAAACGCTGAAACGTCTGCATGCCACATTGACCCTGTTTGACCCGCAAGTAATCGTGCACAACTTCTCGCACATGCGAGCGATTTATCCAACCGTCGAAATACCGGGATCGGTCGCGCCCTCTGGATTCGAGCAGGCGCCTCACCCACTGCCTGATACCTTTCACTACAAAGGTGTCGTCCAATCGGTCCCTGATTATCTCGAGCGCACTCAGACCACCGCCTTGCTCGTGCTAAAAGAAAACACCATCACGCACGAACGCTATTACTTAGGCACGCAGCCTGAGGACTATCGCATTTCCTGGTCCGTGGCCAAATCCTTCCTCTCCGCCTTGTTTGGAATCGCAGTGCACGAGGGTTATATCAAAAGCCTGGAACAAGCCGTCACCGATTATGTGCCCGAACTGAAGGGCTCTGGCTATGATGGCGTGCGCATCAAGGATGTGCTGCAGATGTCCAGCGGCGTGCGCTTCAATGAGGACTACATGGACTTTAACTCGGATATCAATCGGTTCGGACGCACCATGGCACTGAGCGGCTCCTTCGATGCCTTCGCGCAATCCTTGGTCAAGGAACGTCAAGCGGGCACCTTTATGCATTACGTCAGCCTCGACACGCACGTTGCCGGCATGGTCCTGCGCGCAGCAACGGGCCAACGCATTGTTGACTATATGCAGGCCAAACTGTGGTCTAAGTTACACCCAGAAGCCAGCGTGTACTATATCGTGGACGGTGCACAGGAGCCGATGGTGCTCGGCGGCATGAATCTGCGTACGCGCGACTTTGCGCGTTTTGGCCTGCTGTTTTTGAACAAGGGTTTTTGGCAAGGTGAACAAGTCATCCCGGCGGCGTGGGTGGAGGCGTCCATGACGCCCGATGCCGCCCACCTGATGCCCGGAGAACGCAACAGTTCGGAGATCGCGCTGGGTTATGGTTACCAGTGGTGGATTCCCGTCAATGCGGATCAGGAAATGTTAGCTTGGGGCATTTATGGGCAGTACATCTACATCAATCAGAAAGCCCGTGTCGTGGTGGTGAAAAACTCAGCCAATCTGCGCTTTGCCGACAATAACTATGAATCCGTGTTCGAAGACATTGAGTTCTTTCGCGCGGTGGCGGCCAGCCTGTCAGAAACTGAAGTCACGATGCGCTCGGCCACCGCAACGCTTGCGCATTTTGCACAAGAACATCCGAAGTCTATAGCACCTTAACGTCTAAGTAGCTGACTCATAGGGAAAATCCGTCTAAGACGCTCTCACTGCCATCGTCTGGGCCGGCGTATAATAAGCATCTAGGTACAATCGTTCGGTCTAACGACCGACGCCCGCGACGGAGGTGCATTATGAAACGTCTGTACTATCTGACCCGCAGCATTGAAAGTGCGGAACAAATCTCACAAGACCTGCATCATGAAGGCATCACCGATTGGCACTTCCATATCTTGAGTCAGGACGAAGCGGGGCTGTTTAAACACCATTTGCACTCCGCCAATCTGATTCAAACCACCGACGTAATCCGTTTTATGGAACGCGGCGCGATGATTGGCCTGCTACTGGCGGTGGCACTCCTGATTCCGCTGATGCTGATCGAGCGCTTTAGCGTCGAGATGTGGCTAGTGGCCAGTGTGTTCTCGCTATTGTTCTGTATCTGGAGTGCCGGCATTGGCGGCATTTCAAAGCAAAACTACAAAATCTCGCAGTTCAGTAAAGAGCTGAAGGCAGGACACTACCTGATTATGGTCGATGTGAAACCTAAAGACCTGGATCATGTGCGCCGCATCATGAGCCGTTATCATCCGGAAGCAAAGGTAAAGGGTGTCGACAGCCCTGTCATTACGCCCTTTGGTCGACCCAAGACCAGCAGCCTTTCCTAGGTCAGGATCGCGAGGTTTAAACCCCAGCGCTGCCTGTGCAGGCGAGGCAGCGCTTTAGCACGCTGGAATATCAGCGCGTGCTCCGCACACGACCACAGAGCCATCCCGCGAGTCGTATTTGATCACCAGCTGACCGGTGTTTTGATTACCTAGATCGCCATTGCGACGGTAAACGTAGCTGCACACCCGACTACTGGTATGGCGATAAGCTTGATAGTCCGCATTATTGGTTAACGACACCGAGGGCGGGCTGTCCATTAACTCGTTCCAAATACTGACACAGCCGGTATTACCTTGGCCTATGTTTTCATTGCCATTCCCCTTGTTTGTACCGATGGGGAAACCAATATTGTTGGTATCGATAATGCCCGATCCAAAACCTTGTAAATTCTGGGTGCGAGTGGTGAAGCCCTTGCTTTGAAAGACTGTTTGCACCAACTCGACACTCACTTTCATGGCCCCCGCGATGCCTTGCGCCTGCGCCAGTTGCGCCTCTTCTGACATATTGGAGAAACGCGGCAAGGCAAATGCACTCAGGATACCGAGAATGACAATCACCATGACCAATTCGATGATCGTGAAACCTCGCTGGTGAGGTGTAATAAACGCGTGCGCGGGTGCGATGTAACTCGACATTAAATTATTGGTGAGGCTATTCACTTGGTTTACCGTTAAGACATCATATTACTGCCGACTCGATAACGGGCCTGCAACCTTAGTCTGGAGAACCACTTGCAGCAGACGGACGTATTCAGGCAACACTTAAAGGTTAGACACCTCGCAGGGCTTTGACAAACCATAACATGGCTGCGCCTCCTTTCTTCCTCGCAGCCTATAAGGTCCTTTTTAACAGCCAAGGCATCAGCGGTGCCTGCACAAACAGCGTAAACAATACCACGCCATAGACAATAGATTGCACGCTGTACCAACTCTCGAGTTCTTGGGGTAACGACAGCGCCAGTGCCAGGGCAATGGCGCCGCGTACTCCACCCCACCACAAAACCGGACGAAAGTTTCGCGGCAATGACTGCCCTGGTATCGGCAATAAGACGCAGGGAACTAAGGCATAGATGGCGATCCAACGCGCCAACAGTGCGCCAAAAATACCCAGTAACATGGCCAGCCAATGTGAGGTAAACATACCTACGGTGATCGTGACACCCACCAGCAAAAATACGATTGCATTGGACACGTAGGCTAAAAAGCCCCAAAAAGTCGTGCCAAAATTGCCGTCATTCGCAGGGCGACGTCGCTCCGCAGTTCCTAAAATCAAGGCCACACAGAGTATTGCCACAATGCCCGACACCGCGAGCCAGTGTTCTGCCACGAATAAGGTAAAAAAAACCGCGAATAAGGCGATGATGGTGCGATGAAAAGGCTGCCCTAAGCCTCGTTGTAACAGCAAGGCACCCAACCCGGCCAGCACACCCCACAGCACCCCACCCAAAAAGGTATAGGAAAAAGTCAGCAAGGTCGCTTGCAAGCGGAACTCAGCACCCGATTGGGCCAGACTGATGAGTAGCGTGAACAAGACTATTGCGGTGGCATCGTTGAACAGGCTTTCGCCCTCCAACAGGATTGTCAGCTCTTCCGGGGCCCCCAGTTTGCGGAACAAGGCGACGACGGCAACTGGATCGGTCGCGGAACAGATAATGCCCGCCAGCAAGGCCGTGGTGAACGAAAATGCCCAAGGCACATTGATGCCCAAGAACAAAACGACCGCGGTAATGAGGCCTGCCACAATCATCGCGGGGATCGCCAGCAACAAGACCGGCAAAAAATGTCGCCATAGCAACTTGAAGTGCAGATTGAACGCCGACTCAAACACCAGAATCGGCACAAATAATTCCATGATCAGGGTATTGAAATGATGCCACCGAAAGCCGGTATCAATACCCGAAGCAACCACCCACTCCGACCCTGCAAATCCGACCGCCACCAGCATGGCCGAAAAAGGAATGTTCAACTTCTCGGCCACGGGCTCCAGCAGTATGGCCACCAATAACAACGAGACAATGATGACCAGCGTCGTCAACATAGCCATAGGCCTGATGCATATCTGGGCATTAACGAAGAACCCGCAGCGTTCTTACGGCTGCATTTCGTAAGCGTCTTTATTAGCAAAAACATAGGCTTCCCAAATATATTGGGCGCGTGCGCCAACCGTCGCCGGGCGTTTGATCATACGACCACATAAGGCATGCTGTGCCAGCGTCGCGCTGTCTTTCTGGCCCAGCACTAGCGCATACTTGGAAAAGTCCCGCACGATAAAATCAAAAATTTGGTCCACCAAGGCATCTTCGATCTGCAACAATGCAGCGTTTTCCAGGATCAGTTGCCCATAAACGACCAAGGTGAACAACTCGCCTAGATTAAGTAGAAAATCGAAATCTTTGCTCTGCTCTTCATTGGGTTTTGCCACCACAAGCAAGGTTTTGAGTAGCCGAATCTGTTTCTTGAATACATTGACGTTGGGTAAATCGACTTTGTCGTAAACGGTTCGATAATCATGAAAGCGAGTTTTGCCCAAACCCTTGGTAGCGCCTTGTCGAAACAGAAAGTCATCATTTGCGGGCTGAGCCATTGTGGTCACAGGATCGAATTCAGCAGGCTTGAAAAAATAGTTCGCCATAAATTTCAGTATCAGTGCCATGTTGACGTGCACCGTACCCTCGAGTTTTGGCAACGCGCGTATATCTCTCGCGGCCATTTCGAAATACATGTTCTTTTCGAAGCCTTTGGCCGCAATCACATCCCATAGCAGGTTGATCACTTCCTCACCTTGCGTGGTGACTTTCATTTTCACCATCGGAGTGAACAGCAGATAGCGACGATCGTTTTCATTGGCGCAACGCATGTAGTCACTGGCGCGCACGGCAAACAGTTTCATGGCCGTCAGGCGGGCATAGGCATCGATGAAGAGCTGTTTGATATGTACGAAGTCGGTGACGAAGTGATCAAACAATCTGCGATGTGAAGCGTGATTGATGGCTTCGTAAAACGCATGCGTGCAAATGCCGATCGAGGCCCAGCCTAAATTGAACTTGCCGATATTGACCGTATTCAGCGCCATATCCCACGCCTCCTGGCCGCAAGCCAGGATATCCTCATCGCGAATGGGATAGTCTTTGAGGCGAAACTCAGCGACATAGTTTTGCGAATTCACCACATTCTGCACCAGCTCATAACTTTCGTGCTGGGGCTCGACCACAAAAAACACATAGTCTCCGGTTTCGCCCAACCTGCCAAAAGTAGAAACGAAAGCGGCCTTATTGCCGTTGCCAATATAGTATTTACTGCCATTCGCCAGGTAGGTCCCTTCTGCAGTGCGGGTCAGAACCATGTCACTGGCATAGATATCCGCGCCATGCTCTTTTTCCGAGAGTCCGAATGCAAAAATACCACCCGCTTTCAGTTTTCGGTCGGTGCGCTTTTGCACTGCTGAGTTCTGGCTGATCCAGATCGGACCTAGGCCGAGAATGCTCACTTGCCAGGTATACCAATATGCCAAGCCATAAAATCCAAGTATTTCGTTGAAGGCGCAATTGCGATAGGTATCCCAGCGCACTTCATCCTCACTGCCGGCTGTCGGCCGCAACAATGTCGCAAACACCTTTTCTTTTTTTACAAACTTCAGAAAGTCTGCATACCACTTGCGCTCATGATCATCTTGTTTGAGTTTGGCCTTACCCCGCTGTTCGAAAAACCGCACAGTTTTCAGCATCAAGTCGCGAGAGGCTTTATCTAAATGTGCAAAGGTTTCTTTGGCCGGATTGAGAATGACAGGTTTTGCCTGCGCCCCATGCGCTGGAATCGTTAGTGTCTTTTTGCCAAGAAGTGCTTCCGGAAGTTCGAGTATTTTCATTGTTGTTGGTCCCTGTTTGCCGGTTTTTATGCCCCCCGACAACCTGCCTCTGGAGGGATTTGATATTTTTATTGTCATGACCCGCCTAGCTAAGCATAAACCGGCGCCCCTTGCGCCTTGCGAGCGCGCAGTTCTGCCAGCATTTTGCGTCCGCTGAGTCCTTGCGCCCAGGCGGGTCGCAACTCAAAGTGCGGTTGGTCGACGATGGTTTTCCAGTTACCGCCCCACTCCAACCCCATATCCACGCCCAGGGCGCCCACAGCTTTGTACTTGGGAGAGTCGGGCAAATACTTTCTGCCTTCGAAGACACCAATATCGAATGCAATGCCAAAGTTATGGTTGGAATAGCCGCCGCGCGCATTAGTGACGACATTGCCAGGCTGACTGCGGCCCTGCGCATACAGCGCATTCTGCTCCGCATAGCTTCTCATGCCACTGATGATCTTGATCGTAATGCCTGCGGCAGCCGCTTTTTGCACCAGGGCCCGCGCCATGGGTTGGGCTTCGGGCAAGAGTGTTGCGATCACCTTTTCGCTGCGGCTATCGACCGCCGTGAGGGTTTGCAGAGGCGTCTGTCTTGCATGTGTTTTCAAAACCAGACGTTGATAGATCGCACCCCAGGTTTGTGGGCCCGCTTTGCCATCAACATCGACCCCTAGCTCCAGCTGAACGGCCGCGATCATTTCTTCGATGCGCATGGTCACCTCCCGATATCTCGTGAAGTTTAGCGATCTCCATGCACTGCGGAACAAGGCACGAAACCTTGACTGATATCCGCATGGCGCTGAGTGCCATGAATTAAATGTTCTTATGGCTACCATCACAAAGTGGTTGATGCGCGGTTCTTTTGCAACCACAAAAGAACACTTTTTTCGATTCTTTGGCCTCGTATTTCACCGGAGAAAAACCGCCCCCCTTGTGTGAACCGTCGCAAAAAGGTTGTTTTTTGCTCTCGCCACAGGCGCACCAGAAATAAGATTTACCGGCTTCAACATCAACGGCATAAGGCGTTTCGGAGGCTCTTCTGGGTTCGTTCATCTCAATCTCTCTGTAGTTAGGTTATGCGCTCCCTGGCGGAGCGTGATGCGGGTCCTGTTCTTCACTCTGTATCAATAAACTCAGTGAAGCTCAGCCCCCATGACCAAGTGAATGATGTTAGTTGGACTCGCTACCCAAAAAGCATCCATCCCTTCTGGCAGTGGTTCAATCTCGTTTCTCAAACAGACGCCCTGATCACTTAAGTACTGCGCTGCCTGAGCAGTATTGTTGGTAAGCACTTCAAGCCAGATCTCGGACTGACTCAGTCCAGCAACACAATCGAGCCACAGAACTTTGTCACCGAACTCAAAACGCGGTGACTCTTCCGTAGCCTCGCCAGCAAGTGGACGTAGGCCGAGTACGTCGCGGTAGAAGCGTACAGTCGCTGAATACTCATGCTTCGGAATTTTTATGGCGATGTTCTTGCCCGGCTCAAATCTTAGCTCCATCGTACTCTCCTTTATTCAAATGCACTGACCTACAGCGTGCGGACTCAGCGCTCATGACGACTGAGGATGCGAATCTCAGTGCGCCCCCCCTGCTCTAACAAACTGAGAAATCTGACGCACACGATCCAAATCCGCTTTCTGATGCAAGGCGCGCTCCGCACACGACAAGGTTAGGTCGGCATGCCGCAAGGCCGCCTTTCGCATCTCCTGACAGGCGTCCACGGAGAGGGCAGCAAACGCTTTTTGCAAGCGAACCACCACCTCCACTGCCGTCGCCCCATCGCGCACGATCGAAGCAAAGGCATCATCAAACAGATCATCAATAACGAGTTCCGGCACTGCAACACGATCGTAAACCACTCGCGGCTGCTCAGCTTCGCCAACTCCAGGCTGGCGCCAAGGCGCCAGCAAGCGTACCAAGGTACCGATGACAGCAATCGCGGTACCGGAGTCATTGACGGCCGGCGAAAGTGCGCGACTGGCAATTTCCGACAAGACGACCAGACCAAATCGGGGGTCTTCCTCAAAGGTGCGCCCCTCACCAATCACAAAGGCACAGGCAATTTCTTGCTGCACCTCAGTCCAATCCTGGCTGGTCTGCATTGCGTAAGCAACTGGCCGCGCTGGAGAAGCGAAGGTGCCGGGAAGTGCCGCCACTTCGATCTTAATTTCATACTTCTCTGCTAGTCCCTGCAGCGCGCCCATATTGACTTGCTGCACATAACCGATGGTCTCGGAAAATATGGCTACAGCCTGCGGACTCCTTGCGCCGACAGAGATACCACCGAGCCGCGGTGCCTCACGCCGGCGATGCAAAGCGGCGGCCGTGGCAGTCTCTACCTTTTCCATGGTGGTCGCCATGCGGCCCAAACGGGCAATCCGATCGACCCAGGCAACGAAGGTCAAAAGGACCATGGCAAATACACCGAAGGTCATGAGCAGTAAGATAAAGCGACCGGCCCGCTCGTAATAACCGTTTTGCAAGGCGAACAGGGCGACGATGCTGAAAATAAAAGCTCCGACAAAGGCCGATAATGCGTTCTGCGAAAGATCGTCAGCGACGATTAAGGGAAAGGCTCGCGGTGTCGCAGTGCTGCTGACCGTCGCATAAGCCGAGACCATCGAACCCACTGCAAAAATCGCCATGACCAACATACTCGATGCGATGACTTTTAAGAGTGTCTCAATAGACTCGGCCGAAACATCCGGGGCGGCGGTCAAGATGCTTAACTGCTCTGCCTGCTTGGCGACAAAGACCCAAACGATAGATAACAGGCTAAAAATGGCAGGTCGGACCCACAGATGTTCCTGCAAGCGATGATAGAGAAAGATGATCCATTCACGCATGTCTCTTTCCTCTTCGGCGTGGATGCGCTCAGACCGGAGCTCGCGGCCCGGGCCTCACATCTGCGCCCATTCGTCTTGGATATCCCGCTTGAACTCCTCAGCCGTGTTGACCCAGACCGTACCATCAAGCCCCGGCAAAATACCCATGTCGATCTGATCCCGACTCAAACCGGGCACCCACTTTTTAAAGAACTCTGGCAAGGATAAGCTCTTGGGTTTCAGCCCTGAGCTCGGCCCCGCATAGCGCAATGCCAGCGCCTCGCTGGGCCATACCGGCAGGTACTCGAAACCCTCTTCCTCGGCATGGATTTTTAAGAACTCGTTGTGCTCATTGACCAATATCCACAGGTTTCGTTCTTCACTCACCAGGGCGATAAAATATTCATACCGTTCTTCGCAGCTGAGCTTGAGTAAAGCGTCTAATTCACTCGCATTCATATCGCGCCTCGCTAAGGACTGTTGGATCAAGATAGATGGATTACTGCACCACGTCACGCCATTGACGTACACTCAAAGCAGCGCCACTACGACGCGGATCGGCCACCCCGACCAGGCTGCCATCCGGCAGCACCAGAATCGACTGTACGTCGCCCTGGTACCCCGAGCGCTCACTCAGTTCATGGCCCATCGCACGCAGTTGCGCCAGAACCTCAGCCGCCACGCCAGCATGCTCATAATAGAGCACATCGGGCAAGTGCTGATGATGTAGGCGTGGCGCTGCTGTCGCGCTTACCAGCCCCTGTTCGAAATCGACAAGGTTTGAAATGACTTGCGCCACACTCGAGATAATGGTCGGGCCGCCGGGTGAACCGGTGACGAGCTTGACCCGCCCGTGCGCATCCAACACCACGGTCGGAGTCATGGAGGACAACATACGTTTTTCAGGCGCAATCGCATTCTGTGCGCCCTGCACTAAACCAAACTGATTCGGGATACCGGGCTGAGCGGCGAAATCATCCATCTCATTATTCAGTAAAAACCCGGCGCCGCCGACCGTAACCAAACTGCCATAGAGCGAGTTGATCGTGGTGGTCACAGACACCGCATTGCCCGCCTGATCAATGATCGAATAGTGCGTCGTGTCGGCACCCTCACGCTGTCCAGCCTGAGCCACGAGAGGCCCCAAACCCGGTAAGACTTGCGCAGACGGAGTCGCGCGTTGTGGACTGACTTGGGCGCGTCGCTGCGTCGCATAGGCGTCCGAAATCAGGGTCGACAGCGGAGCGCTGACAAAGTCGGGATCGGCCAAATAGGTATTGCGATCAACAAAGGCGCGTTTGGCGGCCTCCGCCCACAAGTGTATATGCGCCGCCGAGTGCCAGCCCAGCTCAGCCAAGGGATCCCGCTCGAGCATATTGAGCAGCGTCGCCAAGGTGACGCCTCCGGAGGACGGAGGCGGCATTGCGACCACCGTGTGATCACGATATTGAAACTTCACCGGCCCACGCCAAACCGCCGTGTAACGCGCCAAGTCTTGCTGCGTGATGATACCGCCCCCGCGCTGCATTTCAGCCTCGATAAGCGCGGCGGTCTGGCCCTGATAAAAGCCCTCTGCGCCAGCCTCAGCGATGCGCTGCAAAGTAGCGGCAAGATCAGCCTGGACCAGTCGATCGCCCACTCTGGGGGCCTGGCCCTGGGGCAAAAATATGGCGCGCGTGGATGGATAGCGGGCCAAGCGCGCTTGGTGCGCTTGCAGTGAACTGGCCAGCCGTTCATGCACCACCAAGCCTTCGGCTAGATGAATTGCAGGCAGTATCAACTCCGACCAAGGTCGCTGCCCCAAGCGCTGGTGTGCCACCCACATGCCTGCCACCGAACCCGGCACCCCGGCCGCCAAATGCCCGATACGTGAGC
Source organism: Oleiphilaceae bacterium (assembly GCA_041591755.1). Taxonomy (GTDB): domain Bacteria; phylum Pseudomonadota; class Gammaproteobacteria; order Pseudomonadales; family Oleiphilaceae; genus JBFHRI01. The sequence continues at coordinate 247 of JBFHRI010000038.1, read as the reverse complement.
GGTCGCTCAACTGACCCTGTGCATCCAAGAACATGTCGGGGTGAGCCTGCAGCGGCGCCTTTTCACGAAAGTCCAGGGCCAGGCTTTCACCGTCGGCCAGCTGTACGATCATAAAACCGCCGCCCCCTATATTACCGGCTTCGGGGTTCACTACCGCCAAGGCAAAATGCACCGCCACGGCCGCATCCACGGCATTGCCCCCGCGCCGCAGCACCTCCACCCCGATCTCACTGGCCACACGATCGGT
>JBFHRI010000037.1:0-15696 GCA_041591755.1 Oleiphilaceae bacterium | reverse complement strand
CTTGCGGCATCAAGACCAATATCTCTTCTCCGCCGTAGCGGAAGACGCGGTCACTCTCACGCACCGCACCCTGTATGCTCTGTGCCACCTGTTTTAGGGCGATATCGCCTTGCTGGTGGCCGTAACGGTCGTGGTACTTCTTGAAGCGATCGATGTCGAACAGGCCAACGGCATAGCTGCGATGATGACGCCGGGCATCCGCCTCGGTGTAACTGAGTTCCACTTCCATGGCACGGCGATTGCCGATACCGAGAAGGGCGTCCTCCAAGGTCAGTAGCCTGAGTTCCTCAACGTTCTGCTCGAGTTTGTGTTGTTTTTCCACCATATTGCCAAAAGCATCGAGCAGATCGGCCATGGTGACAATCCCAACCAGGCAATCTTCGTCGTTTACGACGGGCAAATGACGCAAGCGACGCGAATGCGATAAGGTTAAGGCAAACTCAAAGGTCACATTCTCGGTGATGCACATTGGCATCGGGGTCATCACTTCGTCAACCTTGAGATCCTTTGCATGCAGGCCCCCGATGACCTTGGCAAACATGCGCGTCATATCGCGTTCGGTCAAAATACCAACAGGGGCGCGCCCTTCGGTCACCACGAGGTAGGAGCTACGCTTTTCTACCATGGCCAGTAGCGCTTGGCTAAACAACGCGCCACGGGGCAACGTCAGCACCTCATGATGCATCAAGTCACGGACAAGGATGGGGGTCATAGCCAGCTCCAGAGGAGGTCAATCAAAAGTGCATCGCTATGAAAATAGCGGATTATATAAACTATAGACCGTTTGCATCCGAGTCGCGCTGATCGCTATCAAGCAAACGAATTGTCTCGGCATTGAGCCGTGAGGGTAGCTTGAGCAAGGCACAAGGCGTGACGATGACCTGCGCGTACATTCGGCCGGGCAGGGGTTGGGTTTCTGCCAGCGGCAGCGTCAACACGCCTGCCTCAAGCATGGCGTGGATGCCTTGAGCGCTAAGGCCATGACCGGGATTGGGGCGCGGCCCCAGCGCGACCATGATCAGCGTCTGCTCCGGATCGAGCGGGTGTGCTAAATCGGGAATCGGCTGCGCAACTGCGACTGCCGATAACTGCAGCGATAGCTGAGCTCGCTGTGCCTCGCTACGGATCGCGTAGATCCCTTGCGTGACCTGAGGGCATTGGTTCGCGTTGAATAAAATTTCGACGGGATATTGAGTGGCCTTGCAGGCGCTGAGGCCGAGCGTCGATAAGAGCATTAGGGCGGGACAAATTGGGCGCACAGTTAAAGGGCTCCGTGACAGTGTATGCACCGCAGTTTAACGTGAACCATAGTGGTAGACGATACGCGCCTTTAAATTACCCGGCAGCGGTTGCCCATTCTCCGCGTTGGGGATGTTGGTCAGGCCTGAGTATTCCAGCAAGCGCTTGTGGGCCAAGTCATAGGTGAGTTCGATCGGCTCCATCAGCAGTCGATATAACCAGGCTTGCGCCGTGATGCGGAACTGGACACGCTCAGCGTCCGCGCGCACTAATTCGCATTGCAATTCGACCGTGCGGCCGCGGCCCAAGGTCAAAAAGGTGAACTTCAAGGTTTCGCCGGCGAGCAATTGATCCCAGTGCCGCATCATCATGCGGTCGAAACCCGCGTCGGCGATCCAATTTTCGTCTGCCGACAAGCGCAACTCTCGCACCACACTGAGCTCCTCTTGGTGGAGACGTTTTAAGGTCGCGTTGTCAGGACTACTTTCGAGCTGAATCTGCACGCCGGTCCTAAAATCGTCGAAGCGCAAAGTGGGAAGCAGCGGGTTGCTGCGAAAATCCACTTGCTTGACGGCCAGTGGCTTCCCCTCGGGTAATTCGTAGCGAACTTCTGAACGCAGGTAGGCACCCGACTCGTCGCGCTCGATCCAGTGATGTTCAGAATACAGCAGGGCGCCGGTCTCCAGGTCAAAGGCCTGGCCACGGAATTCCAAAGGCTTGGCGGTCAGCATGGAGGCCCATGCCATAACCACAATCATGATGTAGCAACGCATAGTTTGTCTCCGCCTCTTCAGACCTTAGTCTGGCGGCGCCAAAGGGGACAAGGGCTGGCTCTCACGGAGCCCTGCAGGCTGAGCGGGGTATCTCAGACCTCGCCGCAAGTATAACGGCCGACAGTAAGTGATCAACACGCCAACGCTGCCCCACAATACCGCAATCACTGGCAAGGCCGACCAATCGAAGGCCATCACCTCCAATTTCACGCCGGCGCTGTAGGAGATGGGGCCGACCGCCGTGCACAAGGGGATAAAGAGACGCGGCTTACTCGCTAACCAATCCAAAGAATAGGGAAGCGTGAACACGAAGGCCACCCAGAGCATGGACATCCACACCGGCTCACCGCCCGGCAGGTTCAAGCGCGGCTGCGGAAAACTGTAAACACCCAGATTCAGCAGCACGATGTCGGCTAAAACGCCAATCAAGGCAATGACCAGTAAAGGCCAGGCCCGAGCAATCCGGCCGCCAGCCCAGACCTGAAACAGCAGCAGGGCAAATGCCGGCATCGCCCACAACCAGTCAAATAGGATCGCGACAAACCAGCAGACTTGGAACAGCACTGCATTGCTTAAGTTGTGGAGCAGCGTCATGCGCGTCGAGTTCATACGTGTGTCTCGTGCTGGGTGCGGTTCGCCGGTTTCGCAAACACCAGGTGCGAGACGCCAATTGAGCGCTCCATAAAGCCGCCTTCACAATAGCACAGGTAAAACTGCCACATGCGCTGAAACACCTCGTCGTAGCCGAGTGCCGCAATGGCTTCACGCTGTTGCTGAAAGCGCTTCCACCAGGCACGCAAGGTGCGCGCGTAGTGTTCGGCGTAGTCCTGTTGCTGCACCAAACGCAAATCTGAGGCGCGTGACGATGCCGTTAACAGCGCCTGCACTGAGGGGATGCAGGAGCCGGGGAAAATATAGCGTTGAATAAAGTCGACGCTGCGACGCGCCTGCTCGTAGCGCTGGTCGGTGATGGTGATGGCTTGGATCAGCGCCAGACCATCGGCTTTCAACAAACGTGCGCAGGTCTCGAAGAAGGTATCGTAGTATTGCCAGCCCACCGCCTCGATCATTTCGATCGACACCAACTTGTCGAACTGGCCTTCGAGCTGGCGATAGTCTTGTTTCAACAGGGTGATACGATCCTGCAAGCCGGCGTCGCTAATACGCTGCTGCGCCAGCGCATGTTGGTTTTCCGAAATGGTGGTCGTGGTAACGTGACAGCCATAATGTTTGGCCGCATAAATGGCAAACCCTCCCCAGCCACTACCAATTTCGACCACCCTATCTTGTGGGCCGAGCTGCAAACGCTCACAGATAACTTTAAGCTTGTAGGCGGATGCTTCTTCGAGGCTGGTGTCGGCATGCGGAAAAATTGCCGATGAATACATCAAGCTGGGGTCAAGGAAATGCTCGAACAGGGTATTGCCCAAGTCATAGTGGGCCGCGATGTTGCGCTTGGAGCCTTTCTCCGTGTTGCGGTTGAGCCAATGCGCCATCTTCAAGACTCCGCGACTCAAGCGCGCCAAGCCACCCTCCATTTCGTCCATAATGTCGGTATTCAAGACCATTAAACGAATCAATGCAGTGAGGTCCGGCGTATCCCAGTCACCGGTCATAAACGATTCGGCTGCCCCAATACTGCCATTGACCAAGATGTCGGCGAAGCAGGCTACGTCCTTTACCTGTAGCTCGGCATACAAGGTTGAGGCGGGTTGGCCAAAGACCTGACGCGTGCCGTCTTCGATGACGACAAGCGTGCCGGTATGGAGCTTACGCAGCTGGGCGAGCACCGCTTTGCGGGCGAACTGATGCCATGTGTTGCGCGGGCTTTTCACTTGGCTGGTCAGACTCAATGACTGGCTCATGTCGACTCTCCTGGGGCGTTTGCCGAGGTCTTGGATTGACTGTTGGGATGGCTGTAGAACGGCATACCCTTGAGCTTGAGTTTGAGGGCCTGCCAATAAATTCCTGCTACGGTTTTTACGGTCATGCCCGGAAAACGGATCACTGTCGCCGCCAAATTTTCGCGCAGCGGCAAGCGCTGCAGGCATAATGTGGCGTCGAAGTGCTTTTCGATCTCGCTGTTGGGCGCTTGCACCAGATTGTCCATGTGGATGCGCAGGGCCTGCTCCGGTGCGCTGAATTGCCACTGGTAGTGCATGTTCATGGGATTGAAGGGTGAGACATGAAAGGCTTTGTCGAAACTGAAACCATGGTGATGCAGGCCGCGCGGACGGTATTGCATGTCAGGGCTACTTTGCGCAATCGGCAGCACATAAGCATGCCGTTCGCCCCAGGGCGTATTAGTAATCTCGGCCAGGATAGCGACCAACTGCGCCTGGGCATCAAAACAGTAGTAAAACGATACCGGGTTAAACAGAAAGCCAAACAAGCGCAACTGGGTCAGCACGCACACGCTGGTAATATCGGGGCGGGCCAGCGCGCGTTCGCCATACCAATCCTGCACGGCGGCAATCACGGCGTCTTTCAGGCGGGCCGGATTTTGCGACTGGCCGGCAAAATAATCCTCCCGCCGAAAACTCACCACATTACGGCGTTCTAGGGAGACAAACCAATGCGCAGTCAAGGCCTCTTCCAAGTGATCCAGATTCAAGTAAAACATAAAAATCTGGTAGCGAAAGGCATGCGGCTTGGGTACGAAGCGGCGATGGCGCACCCAGCCGCGATACACCGCCGATTCGGTCAGCGCCGTGTCGCGGTTCATAAAGTCAATCCAAACTGCTGCGCCACGCGCAGCGCACTGTTGACGCCATCTTCATGGAAGCCATTGAACCAGTAGGCGCCGCAGTAATGCGTGCGAGCACTGCGGTAGTCACCGCCCGCGGCTTCGCTACGGCCACTAATCTCGCCGTGTTGCGACTGGGCGATGATGCCGTCGGGCGTGAAGACGGGATGCGCATAGTCGAAGCGTTCGATGATCTTGTTTGGATCAATTTCTTGCGGCCGGTTTAATGTGACCAAAAAAGTCTCTGGCGCGTCATGAAAGTTCTGCAGCATGTTCATATTGTAGGTGAGCATGGCATGGTCTTGGCAGCGCTGCGGAATGTGGTAGTTCCAACTGGCCCAAGCCAGCTTGCGCTTAGGCATCATGCGCCTGTCGGTATGCAAAATTACGCTGTTCATCTGATAGGGAATGGCCCCCAACACACGGCTCTCGGCCAGGCTTGGGTCTGCGAGCATTTGTAAGGCCTGATCACTGTGGCAGGCCAGCACCACCTGGTCAAAGTGCTCGGCACCATAACGTTCGGTTGAGACGGTGACGCCGTCACGCCCCCGTTTGACCTGTTGTACCGGTGTATTCAAACGAATGCCTTCTTTGAAGGGCGCCGTCAGCGGCGCGATATAAGATTGTGAGCCGCCACTCAGCACGCGCCACTGTGGTCGCTCGTCGACACTGAGCATGCCGTGGTTGTTGAAGAACTGCAGAAAGAAGCGCAGCGGAAAGTTCATCATCACGTCGGTCGACGCTGACCAGATCGCGGCGCCCATCGGGATGATATAAAAACGTTTGAACGCCTCGGAATAGCCTTCTTGCGCGATAAACTCACCCAGGGTTTGGCTGTCGTTCACCCGGCCTTCCTGCAGCATCGCGACGGTTTGCTTATTGAAGCGCAAGATGTCCCAGACCATGCGCAGAAAGGCGGGGCGAACCAGGTTCAGCCGCTGCGCAAACAGGCTATTCAGTGAGGTGCCGTTGTATTCCAGTCCAGTATTCTCACAACGCACGCTAAAACTCATGTCCGAGGCTTCACTCGCGACGCCCAACTGGCTCATCAGTTTGATGAAGTTGGGATAGGTCCAATCATTGAACACGATAAAACCAGTGTTGACCGGATAGGTACGGCCCTGACAGGCAACCTGTCGGGTGTGGGTATGGCCGCCCAGGTAGTTGTTGGCTTCGAACAGCGTGATCTGATGTTCTCGACTGAGTAAGTAGGCGGCGGTGAGACCGGCAATACCGGAGCCAATGACTGCAATACGTTGTCCCTTTGGAATGCCTGTCATGAATGATGCTCTCCTTCGTTCGGCTTGGGCAGGGCGGGCGGCTCATGTCGTGACATGCCCTTGAGTAATCGGAATTTCAGACGTTGTGGCAAACTGGCGAAGGTCTTCAGCAGGTAAATGAACGGCTTCGGAAACACGATATCGAACACATTCGACTGCAGATGCCGGCAAATGATTTTGGCCGCTTCCTCCGCTGAAATGAGAAAGGGCATCGGGAAGTCATTGAGATCGGTCAAGGGCGTTTTAACAAAGCCCGGGCTGACAATCTGCACATCGATGCCTTCTTTTTGCAGGTCGATGTGCAGACACTCGGTAAAATAGCGCAGCGCCGCTTTCGAGGCGCCATAGGCATGCGCCCTAGGCAGGGCTTGAAAGGTCACACTGCTCGAAACCACCAGTAACTTGGGTCGCGTGGTGCCTCCGCGTGCCGCGCGCAGCAGGGGTAGGGCGGCCTTGATGACACGCACTGCGCCGTAGAAATTGGTTTGCATGACGCGATCAATGGCGTCCAGGTCCATTGACTCGGTGTCGATATATTCACAGGTGCCGGCATTCACGACCAGCAAATCCAAGCCTTCCATACGCTGTTCGATGAAGCGCACCGCAGCGCCGATCTCTCCCGGTTCACAGACGTCCAGCGGTAAAGCTTCGACTTGCGCAACGCAGGCCTTGCAAGCTTGGCTCAAGGTGTCTTCCGAGCGTGCGCTGGCGACGATTTGGAGTCCGGGTGCATCAAGCTCACGCAATAAGGCCGCACCAATACCGGTACTCGCACCGACCAGCCAAATGCGCCGATAGTCATGACAAAAACGTTGTGATGGTATGGGTAACATGCTTCTCCTCCCAAGCTCTTAACTTACGCCAGCCCTTGTTTCAGCTTGCGTATCACCGCACCTAGAATGGGCACGTTTTCGTACAATAACTGACCCCCATCGAAGTAATCTCGATGGAAATAGATCTGCTGCTGATCGAAGCGTAACAGGCTGCAGCCTTCCACTGCGAAGGGTTTGCCGCCATTCAAGCGCTTGTGCGCCAGATACATGGTCCAAGTTTGCATGGCATCCCCTTCGCCCAACCAGTGCTGGTGAAACTCAAACCGGATGCGCAGAACGTTTTCGTATAACGAGTCAAAGTACTCGCACAACGCGGCCAGGCCATCGATCTGATGAAAGGGATCTTCGAAATGGATGTCATCCCGATAAACCGTCCGTAGGCTCTGCAGATTGACGGTCTCAGGACCCAGTAACTGATAAAGGTGGCGAAAGGCTGCCAACACCTCTTCACCATTCGAGTTGAGTCGTTGTGTTTGTGGATTCATGAGGTGGGCGTCTCCTTTTGACGGGCTGCGCGACCCTCTTGCAAGACCTGTGGGGGCACTGGGTTGAGCGAGTGCACGATGCCCAGTCCTGCCATGAGTCGCAGCAATAGCCAACTGATATCGATCTCCCACCAGTAGAAGCCTTGGCGGGCCGAAACGGCAAAGCGATGGTGGTTGTTGTGCCAACCTTCGCCCAGGGTGAGCAGGGCTAAGCAGAAATTATTACGGCTTTGATCGCGCGTCTTGAAGCGGCGTGAACCCCAGACGTGCCCCAAAGAATTAATCGTAAACGTGGCATGGAATAACAGTACGGTGGACACCACAAAGCCCCAGGCCAGCATTTGCCAACCTGAGGTGCCAGACTCCGGCCAACGCACCGCAATCCACTCACCCAGGCCATACATCAAGGCTGCGTAGAGCGCAGGCACCAGGTTATCGAAACGATTCAGGAAACGTAGTTCCGGGTAGCGCGCCCAGTCTTTGATCACCTCATGGTCGGTGACAAAACCGCGGTAGGTCATAAACCACAGCACATGGCTACGCCAAAACCCCTGGGTGATCGGGCTATGCACGTCCTCATCCGTGTCGGAATGCTTGTGATGATTGCGATGATGCGCCGCCCACCAGAGCGGCCCGCGTTGCGCGGCGGTATTACCGAGTATCGCAAACATGAATTGCCAAAAACGATTGGTCTTGTAACTACGATGCGAAAAATAGCGATGATAGAAGGCAGTGATCGCAAACATGCGCAACCAGAAGCTGGCGAGGCAGATGCCGATCGCAATCGGGCTCCAGCCCACCCATAACAGACTGAGACAGCCCAGATGCAAGAGCAGGAAGGGTGCACAGCGCAACCAATCCACGCGCTCGGCCTTTACGGGGTCTGACGGCAAGCGCCTAGCGGCGGCCTCGGCGTCGAACCAGTCGACCATGGTACGTAGCGCAAACATTAGAACATCTCCTCTTGCTGGGGCGTGGGTGCGGCGTGATAGTGCAGGACGCGATTCGGTTCACGTCCCAAGGTTTGAAACAAGCGCTTGGCTTCCGCGCTGGCGCTGGCATGGTTGACCAGGGGGGGCACATAACCCGCCGCGGCGCCCTGCTGACTACTCGGCTGGTGGATCGACTTGCTATCCAGCTTGGCCAGTTCGGGCACCCAAGTACGGATGTAGTCACCTTCGGCGTCAAACCGTTCCGACTGGCGTGCCGGATTGAAAATGCGAAAATAGGGGGCCGCATCGACGCCGGTGGACGCACTCCACTGCCAGCCTCCATTATTGGAGGCGAGGTCGCCATCCACTAGGTTTTGCATGAAATAGCGTTCGCCCCAGCGCCAGTCGATAAATAGATCCTTGGTCAGGAACATGGCGCAAATCATTCTCAGGCGATTATGCATCCAGCCGGTTTGTTTGAGTTGGCGCATGGCGGCATCGACGATGGGGAAGCCAGTTTGGCCTTCGCACCAGCGTTTGAACAAGTCGCGATCATGGCGCCAGGGCAAGCGGTCAGTTTCACTAAGGAAAGGCTGGTGCATGCACAACCGGGGGAAGGCCGCCAACAAATGGCGATAAAATTCGCGCCACAGCAGTTCATTGATCCACACCTCAACCCCGCGTTGACCGCCTTCAACCCGACCCTCATTGGCATTAAGCGCCGCCTGCAGACATTGGCGGATGCTGATTGCACCGATGTTCAGGTAAGGGGAGATCTCGCTGGTAGCCGCGGCCGCGGGTTCATCGCGTCGCTTAGCATAGTCGTGGACGGCCGAGTCGGCGAAGCGCTGAAGGCGCGCCAGCGCAGCGCTTTCGCCTGCGGGCCAGCGCTGCGCCGCCGTCGCTTCAACATTCAAGTTCAAGCCGTCCAAGGCCCTCAGGTCGGTGCCTTGTTTTAGCACACCCTGGGGCGCCGGGCGTGTCGCCAACGGTCGTGCGGCGAGTGGATAGTGTTGCAGCCAGGCGCGCCGAAAGGCGCTATAAACCTTGAACATGTCACCAGCTTGCGTCAAAACGCGACCCGGTTCGATCACGCACTGGTCGTCGAACTGACGCGTGGCCACGCCCTGCGCTTCCAGCGCCTGTTGAACGTTGGCCGCGCAGCGGGCTTCGTTGACTTCGTATTCGCGATTCCAGAACACCGTGTTGGCTTGCCGCGCTCGGGCTAGCTCGGCGAGTTGGGCGGGCACCTGCTTGAAGCTGCCGGCGTTTTCAACCACCAGAGGAATATTCAGGCTGGCCAGATCCTCAGCCAGGGCACGCAATTGCCGCACAATCAGGTCTTTTTTCCAAGGCGATAGCACATGCTCATCCCACTGCTCAGGTGTTAAAAAATACGCCGCCACCGTGGGGCCCGCCGCACACGCCGCAGTCAATGCGGGGTTGTCGTAGGTGCGTAGATCGCTGCGTAGCCAGATCAGATTCATGCCGGATGCTTCCCGTGAAACGTATGCTTCCTTTTACGCAAGCATAGTGTGATTGGATCACTTGTGAGTGCGCCTCCTAGAGGGCGAGCATCCAATCCAGGTTCAAACCAAAAGTATAGGCCTCATCGAACTCCAGTGCGTCTGAGGTCAGCGAGAAGCGCAGCGAGGCGGCCTGTAGACCGAGTGTCACGGCTTTGGCGCCAAAATCATAGGCGCCAAAAAATTTCGGCAGACTTTGGGCGAGGTCTTGGTAGCTAAGCCCCAGTGAGGGAAAGTTCAGCCTGTCATAGCGATAAAAAGCCGCCGAGATTTGCCATTGCTCGTCCAGTGTATGCTGCAGATTGGCGCGATATTGTCGCGGCAGGCGCAGCACATGTGAGCGATAGCCCTGGCTGCCTTCGAGCACCGGTTTCACATCGATCCGGCCTTCATCGTCAAAACTGATGCGATCGGAATTGGCCTTTGCAGCATGAAAAGGGGTTCGGCTGTAGTTGATGCGGTGATACAGGTCAATCGCGGCAACATGGGCTTGCCAAGACTCATTCATGTTCCAATGCAAGGCCACATCGAAGGCCAGACCATGGCCACTCGGGCGAGTGACAACGCGATCGAACAATTTGTCTTTGTCATAGACATAGTCCAAATCCAGCTGTCCGGAATAGCGATCGTTTTCAGCGACAAAAAATCCGCTGACCTGTCCTTGTTGCAGCCGCTTCGACTGCAGGTAGCTGATTGAGGGCTCGATGCTCAGAGTCGGGGCCAGCGGCCAGCTCGAGGCCAAGCGCAAGCCCCAGGAGCGCGCATGTATGGGCGCCAGAAATACCTCATAGCGTCGATCCTGTTGAATCGGCTGGTCATTCTTGTCGGCATAAAATAATTCGGCAGTGTCGTGCGTGTACTTTAAGGCGTAGTCATAACGCAGCACATAGCCCAAGCGCCAGTGCTCATGTTTGAGCCCCAGCTCCCAGCGGTTATGCGTGAAGGAGTAGCCGCCTTCTCGCAAATTTGGGCCGCGGAAATCATCCATCACGATTTGTTTGACCGTGGAGGTTTCACTGTGGGCGAACAGATGGTTTTCATTGTAGATCTGCAAACTCTTGTCGGCGTGCACAGAGGGTGTGATGGCGAGGAGCAGTAAGAGTCGACAAGGTCTATGAAGCATCATTTTCAGCAACCAAATAAAAAGAGAGACCCGCAGGCCTCTCCGATGTACTGCATAGGCCGATATCAAAAAGCCGAAACGTAGGTACCGTCGATGTAGACGATGCGATCGACCGGGCCGGGCACATATTGCCCCTGCACTTCACCTTCGCAAGACACCGTTGCCACAACGGTCTCGCTACCGTCGCTGTTCTGGGTGATGGTCGCATTGATCACGGCGCCTGCCAGATTCGACAGCGTTAAGGTGGCCGTGGTGCTTTGCGTATCCATGTCGCGCACATCGGCCGAGAAGGTCAGGCTTTCGCCAGGGTATTGCAGCGTGAGGGTCGACAGCATGTCATCGTAGCCGGTGCGTGAGGCATCGAAGTTGACCTTCACCACCTCGGCAATGCCGGCCATTCGGGTCTCGAAGTCCAGGGCGATGGTGACACCCACCCAATTGTTTTCGGTTTCACCGCCGGTTTCACTGCGGTTGTACATAAAGGGCTGACCGGTGCCGAAGCTCCAGGACTCGTTGATCGTCAGCGGCGTGACCCCAGTCGCATTCACCGTGATCAGGAGACTGACTTCAAAGTTGGTATTGGCGGTACCAAAGAAGCCGTCAATACCTAAGCTGCCCAGGCCAAAGCTAATCACCTCGGTAAGTTGCGAGTTCTCTGAGTAGCTGGTTTGCGACCATTGCTCATCGCGCGATTCCATCGAGTCATAATTCAATGCGTTCACGCTAAATGTGAGTCCGCCCGAAAAGGTCATGGGTGGAAAGGGTTGCGCACCGATGTTGGCGCCGTGAGCAATTTCAACGTCGAGATCGAAGGACAGGCTTTGTAGCACTAGCGAGGTATCACTTTCCTCAGACGCGGTAAAAGGTGCCTCACTTGTCGATTCGAAGCTATCGTCCCATGTCAGCATGCCATTTATCGCCACTGTTCCGTTGAGCACTTCGAAATCGACCAGATCAGTGCTGGAGGTGCCACTGAGATTCAGGCTGCCGGACGCGTTGGCGTTGCCGACGCTGGTGTTCTCGGTTTCCGTCTCATTTAGAGTGACCGTCCAATTGCTGATGGTCGCACTGACATTGATATCTGCAGTGCCCTGCGTCCCTTCTTCATCAATTTCAACCATGCTATCGACGTTAAACAAATAGCCACTGCTCGTTTGCGTGATGGTTACAGTGAGTCCATTCTCCACTGCGACGACTTGCGCTGGAAATGTGGTCAGGCCAGACTCCTCAGTTGGGGCGCCGGTCTCGGGATCGAAATTTTCCGCCATCACTTGCGCGATCGCCGCAGCCCCCTCAGCGAAGCCCCACATCGCCACTTCCACATCTTCACTGGTGATCATCTCGGCGGCTTGCACTTGTTGATCGAAGTTGTTCATGAGTTCTTCGATCGTTTGCGATTGTCCATTGGGTGTGGATTGATCAATCACCGTGCCCAGGTTACGCAAGGTATCGATAAAGGCCTTGGCCTTGACCAGTCGTGGACTAGAACTGTCGCTTGAGGGTGTGTCATTGACCGAGCCTGAATTTCCAGTGGCAGCGGTCCGCGCGTTGTTGATGGTGCTCGCCAGCCCTCCGGTACCCGAGAGTGCAAGCAGAATGGGGCTAGTTTGGCTCAGTTGCAGGTCAGTGGTGACCTTGGTCACCACACTGCTCACCACTTGGCTGGTTTGATTCAGGATATCGACCACATCGGTCGTGGCGGGGTTGCTGCCGCTTGAGTCGTAGGTCAGGGGGCCTGCGGCCAACTGATTGGTAAACATGGTCAGCGCTTGCTCAATGCTAGCGCCCGCGTTGTCGGCCTGAGTGGCACTGATTAGGCCAGCATTGAGCGCGGCCATTTGCAGCGCCACCGTGTTACTGATCGCTGCGGAGACCTTGTTGGAGTTGGTTAAGTCGATGACTGGGAGGGTCGTGATATCTGGAATCGTCGTGCCAAAAATATTACTCAAGGTGGCGGCCACGCTGGAGTTGGCTTGTGCGATCTGAGCGGCTGCACCAAAGTTTGAGCCGCTGTCTGCCATGCTGGTTTTGGCTTTTTTGGCAGCGGCTGTGGTGAGTGGCGTCAAATTGGTGGTCACACTGCCACTGGCGCTGGGCAGCACGGCACTGAGTTCAAAGTCACCGGCCAGCGAGTAGGTACCGCCAAAACTGGCTGCCCCGCAGCCGTTCGGTAGATCACACTTCATGGTGGCGGCGCCACTGTTGTTGCGAATCGTGACGTACAGGGGTTTTCCCTGATGCTGGGCTGGGATACTCAGTGAGTATTTGCCTTCGGTATCGGTTGTGGTGGTTGCAATCGGGGTGGTTTCGGGTATGCCATTCGTGGCGATTAAATAGGCTTGGACCAGACCATTGATCACGATGCCTTTGGCTGCCGTGCCAGAGACCGAGTTGCTAGGTGCGGATGTGGATCCGCCACCGGACGATCCGCCAAAGCAAGCAGATAGGAAAATGAGCGTGGCGAACGTCGCGCCACGAAGCAATAGGTTCATGATGTTGCCCCCCTTTGTATTTGGTTTGCTGCGCGGGGTGTTCAGCAAGGGGTACTACTTTTTACCTTTATAATCGAATTGCCGAACACGCGAGGCGCGAGGATTTTTTCTGCTGGTTTGCTCCTAGTTACAAGGATCAACCGCAGTCAAACGAAAGCGAGGACAAGGCGAGGCCCCAGCATGCCCTCCGTCAGCCATGCGGCGAGACGGATCAGCATAGGTGATCCCCAGCCGAGCTGCAATGCTTAATCGAACGATCTTTGAGCCGCGTCAGGTCGAGTTGAGCGGGATCGCTTTACCTGTCTACATCATTCCCTGTACATTCCCGCCTGACCTTAAGATTTTCCCTGCTGCAGGATCACCCTTTGCAAGAGCTGTCTCTCGAAAGCCTCATACATGCGATCGCACACGAACGCAGCAAAGCTGCATTTGTGTCCCTGTTCGAGCAGTGTGCTTCTCGACTCAAGGCTTTTGCCATGCGCGGCGGGGCGACGGAAGCGGTCGCCGAAGAGCTATTGCAGGAGTGCATGCTGACGGTTTGGCACAAGGCCCATACCTATCGTCCGGAGTCGGGGGCAGCAACCACCTGGCTTTACACCATCATGCGCAACAAGCGTATTGACGCAGCACGCCAGAACCGCTTCGAGGAAGTGGGGGCGGACGATCTGTGGCCTGAGGAAACCGGTGCAGAATTAGAAGATGAGGTAGTAAGTGATCTAGAAGCGCGTGCCGTCCGTATAATGCTACAAAGCCTGCCCGAGGAGCAGCGGCAGATCGTTTACAAGGTGTATTTTGAAGGCAAATCGCACAGTGAAATTGCGGCGGAACTCGAATTACCTTTGGGAACGATCAAATCGCGCTTGCGGCTGGCCATGACCAAACTTGACACCCTGGCGAAAGAACACGTGACATGGCTAATTATCATCCTACTGACGAACTTCTGATGAGCTACGCTGCAGGTCAGCAGCGTAATGCCCTGGGCCTGATGGTGGCCTGTCATCTGGAAAAGTGCGCGCAGTGCCGTGCTCGCGTCGCACGCTATGAGACCTTGGGCGGACACTTGCTGGAAAGTGTGGCGCCCGCTCCGGTGAAGCAGTCGACGCTCGATACACTCTTGTCCCAACTCGATGCACCACCCCCGCGGGTGCGCGAGGTGTCAGAGCCCGCCAGTATCCCTCGCCCAATTCGACGTTATGTGCCGGCGGACTACGACCAGCTCAAATGGTCGGGGATGACACGCTCAATTCGCGAGTTTACCCTGCCGATCCCTGATCCGAGTTATACCGCAAAGTTTTACCGCATTGCGGCGGGCAAAGAACTGCCGGTGCATACGCATCGTGGTAATGAATTCACCCTCGTCATGGCCGGGAGCTTTTCGGACGATGCGGGTGACTATCATGCCGGCGACTTCATTCTTGCCGACCAACATACGACGCATCAGCCACGCGCATGGCAGGAGCAGGACTGTATTTGCTTCGCGGTCATGGATGCGCCGCTGAAAATGACTGGCTTTTTCGGGCGCTTTCTCAACCCGTTTTTGCGCTGAGATGCAGAGCGGACCTCCGCTCTAAAAAAAATTTCAGCGCAGTGATCCAAGCTAAAACTCCGTGCGTAAAACCCAATGCTTAGCCTGAATGGCATTGCCATTCTTCACTATGTTTTGGAGGATTACGCATGAAAACCAGAATAATGCTGACAGCCCTAATGGCGTCCACTCTGATGCTGGTCGGCTGCAGCGATGATGACGACGCGCCTGCACCACAATATTCGTATGTTCGCGTTCTGCATGCTTCGGCGGATGCGCCCAATGTTGATGTCCTGGTCGACAATCAGGCCGTCTTATCTAATGTCGCATATCAACAGGGGTCGAATTACCTGCAAGTGCTGCCCGGTACACGAACGCTCGCACTTCGCGTAAATGGCACCAGCACGATTGCATTGAGCGAAGATGTGATGCTGAGCGCCAACGGATATTACTCTGTCATTGCGCAAAATGATGTTGCGAGTCTTGAGCTGGCCGTAATGGAAGACACCGCGCGCGTCGGTAATGACATGACCGATGTCACGGTTGTGCATGCTTCAACCGGTGCAGGTAACGTCGATGTCTATGTCACGGCCCCGAATGTGGCGCTGCCTTCGTCGGCCTCTTTGGCCGATGTACCCCTCGCGGCCACAGCCACATTATCCGTTGCCCCGGGCGATTATCAGGTCCGTTTGACTGCGCCGGGCAGCACCACGCTTGCGTATGACTCGGGCACCCTGGGTAT
>JBFHRI010000036.1:0-15840 GCA_041591755.1 Oleiphilaceae bacterium | reverse complement strand
GCGCTTTAAAAGCGCGCTACAGTTTCGTTGACACCATGGAGGCCTTGTTACGTGTGAGCAGTGCGCCGGGCGAGTCGCTGCTGTACGTAATCAGCCTAGGTCGTAACGAGCTATACCATGCGGGAAACCGAGCCATTCTACGTACCTTGCACGAGCAAAACAGCCGCATCATTCTGCTGACACCTACGCTTGAGCAATATGATCAGGATGTATTACAGCTCGCATCGGCACACATCATTAAACCGATCACTCGCCAACGTTTTGTACACGCGCTGCGCGATCTGGACAGCGCCAATGCGATGACGCTAGAGAACAATGAAACGCAAGAGCCCTCGCCGCTTCTGGCCTTGGGGTCAGTTCTCGTGGTGGATGACAATGATATCAACCTCGCACTAATGCTTTCGCTGCTGGCGCACATGGGCATCCGTGCTGACAGCGCAAACGAAGGCTACAGCGCGGTAGAATTGTGTCGCAAGCGACAATACGACTTGATTCTAATGGACATTCAAATGCCCGGCATGGACGGCGTTGAAACCATGCATCGCATCCGGCAACTCGGGCCGAGTTACCAACATATACCGGTTATGGCCATTACCGCCTATGCGCTACCCGAAGAGCAGGAAAAGTTTCGCTTACAGGGCTTCACCCAATTATTGACCAAGCCTGTGGATGAACAGCGCTTACGCGCGGCTATCGATGGACTGGAAAAAGACATTCGAGATCCGGGGTGGCAGCGCCGCCCAAACCGCTCCGGCGCGCAAGTGATCCCGTCCATCACCATGCCACCCACTCAGCCCACTTTGGTGGATTTGCGAGAGCAATTCCATCGCTGCAATCGCAACCTTGCACTCGCCTCCGAGATGCTCGAGAAGATCCTGTCTCGCCTTCCCGAGGAGCAACAAGAAATCACGCAGTTACTCAGTGAGCATGATTTTCAAGCGCTCGAGTCGCGCATTCACAAGCTCCATGGTGCCGCGCAATACAGCGGTCTAGCCGCGCTGCGTAAGGCCGCCGCAGAGGCGGAACACGCACTCAAACGGCATCACTCTGCGCGCGATGAGAAGGTAGACGCACTGCTAAAGCAGATTTCAGCATTACTGAATTGGCAGCTACGGCAGCATGAACAATGGCCTGCGGAATTACGACAAATCGCAGAAATCGAAGGGCAGCTTGGGGCACAACTCATGGAGTAGAAAGAATAAACGCAGTCCTGCTGATGACGCCTTACCAGGACACGTTCACGTTTATACGATCCGTAAAGGTCGCGCCTTCAAATTCGCGGTACACTATGCCATATCTCGTACACAGAAAACGAAGAAGTTCAAGTTCACGAAGAACCCAAGATCCAGTCACGCGCGCATTTCAATAGGTAACCGACTATGCCGAGCCAGCCCTATCTTTCACTCTACTCTCGACTGAGCTACCTGCTTTTAGGCGTGTTCATACTGAGTGCTTGTGGCGTTCCAGGTCCCGGCTCGGCACGCAATGGTAGCCAAAGCTCAAAAGACGACGATACCAGCAACTATGCAGAAGTGCTCACGGTTCGCGTTGAAGTGAACCAAGCCATGCGCGTCGCTGATTCTTGGCAGGAGCACCTGTACGACTGGCTGACACCGTCCAAGGCGTTTGCGCTCAGCGGCTTGGAAGATACCATGCAACTCGATCCCAATCGCATCAGTATCATCACCTTGAATGCACGCTTTCAAAGCCGCGGCATTATCAGCCCAACGCCACGCGTCACCAAAAAACAAAGCGGTTTGGGCTACAACGTGCAATTGCAACAAGCCGTGGTCAAGCAATTGAATAAGGTCATCCGAGTGAGCTTGCCTAACGGCGAGGTGCTCTATTCACCGCTTTACAATGTGGCCACAGGTAGTACCACTGTCGTGGTCAATGTCGCGTCTCATTACGTGTTGAAAAAACTCTATGATGCTTTGCCCGATGAAGATGCTTTAACGCGTCTGCTGTCGTGCCGTCTAAATCAGCAGGAAACGGAAACCAATTGCCCCTATCAGAATCGCGTTAAACTCAAACATATTGTCAATCTGATTGAGCTCGTCAACAACTTCGACCTCGCCATCGATAGCAACTTATCTGTGGCCCAAGTAATGAATTTATTCGATGACACACCCGCTTTACGCCGTATGGTCGAAGCGGGCATCGCTGAGATATTGAACGCTAGATCTCCTGCAGCCCGCGGCACCAGCCGTAATTTTCTGCAGTCCGATGGCTACCAAAGCTCGCAACTCCATCAGTCGGCAAGCTACAACTCGACGTTTTTAAGCTTCGAGCTGACTCAGAAATCGCCGCAGAATGCTGTGAAGGAAGTACTTTATGGTGCAGCAACGTCGCGCGTAGTGCAGAGAAATGAAGTAAGCAATAACTTGCCCATCTATCCTTTGCTGACTCATACGACACAGTTTTTCCAGCTACGGACCGATGAATTAACAGTTGACGTACCCTTTACGCGCACCACATTGAACTATTTAACGGGAAATCGCTATCAGGCCGAAAATAATAATATCGTACAGTCACACTCGGTCGCCTCGATTGACTCGTTTCTTGGCACCTTCGGTAACATTTTTGCAGGCTCCGTCGTTGAGCAAACGATCGACAGTCAGAGCGTCGGCTGGCAGACCAACCCCATCTACAAACAGCTATATCGAGTAAATCCCTACGAACCGAATCTCAGCGCAGGCGCCAACCCCAATAACACCACCGAGTACCCGCGCACGGCACCGTGGTTACTGAGCGCCAACTACATCAAAGGGGAGAACTACCGCATCAGCCGTTCGGGTACTGGGAACCAACGCACCGATTTCCTTGAGGATCGACATATTTTCGCCTGGGAGATCCATGGCAAAGAAACCGACCGTAATTTCAATACTGGCCGCATGATTGGCAAGCACTATGGCGTTGTCCGCTTCAGTTTGAACTTACGATCCCCCGCTAACCAAACCGTCACGGACGTCATGACCTTGACCGCAGAGACCTTGTTGTGGAGTGCCACCAGCGGCAACCAGATTCGCAGTTCACAACCCAATAGAGACTCTGAGTCAGACACTGAAACCCATAGTTATTACAGTAGCCATCAAATCGTGCGCAATAGTCTATCGCAAACGAGTGCGGCAGTGAGCCTACCTGCCACGACAACTGACCACGCCTATACGGCGGTCCCCGCCGAAAAAGTCGTTCCGTCAGCGGGCACAACCGAGTTCGTGCAGACAGGCCTGCTGCGCGTGGACGCTGGCACCCAACCCACACAAGGACATGTTGCCAATGCCGGCAATCATTTTGCCCTGGCACAGAATAATAACAATCTGGGGCGTGGCATTGTGATTGGTACGCAATTAGCGGGTAGCACGCAGTTCGAAGGTGATGAATATGTACTGCAAGGCAATGCGATGAGCATGAACGGTACCAATACTGCACTGCTCAATTTGAACGGATCGACCTTGCGACTGCATACCATCGAAGCGGACCGCCGTTGCAGCGCAGAACTGACGATTAATACGTTCGAAGTAGCGCAGAATCACGAAACTAATGTGATTTCCGACCCCATCTCACGTAGCCAGTCTTCCACGCAGAACAGCGTTAGCAGTAACGGATGTAGACAAAAAGGCGGCAAACTCGAAATCAGATTTGACCAAGTGCTGGATAAGCCGCTCACACTCAAAGGGTTTATTGCGGATAAAGAAAGCTCGTCGGCCAAGGCCAACCTTCTTAATTTAATTTGGGTTCAGAATGACACCTTGGGCTTAGTGTTCGCCACCCGTCAGCAGAACCTGAACCCACACTTTGAAAACCAGGGCGTCCTTCGTGTCTCTCAGTAGATCCCGCGGACAGGCGTCAGCACGGGATCTCACACTGGGTTGATGCACGTATCAAGTCTCGTTAGACTGCTCGACCAGTATCCGAGTCGCGTGCTCGCAAGATGACTTGAATCAACCAGGCCGTTGCCTTGGCGCGCACGCTCATTTTCGTTCTTAGTGTAGAGACCGTGCACCCACCATGATCAAGGCATTTTACGGCAACCTAAAAGGCGTCGTGGCGCTGCTACTGATGCTTTTAAGCACCGCCTTTCATTTCGTTCTTATCATCGCGTTAACCCTTTTTAAAGTACTCCCGATTCCTCCGCTGCAACGCATCATGACCAAGCTATTGATCGCTGTGGCGACCAACTGGGTCCGATTCAATAGCGCCTTATTTGACCTATTTCATGAGATCGAGTGGGAAATCACCGGGGATCTCGATCTGAAAAAGAATGACTGGTATTTTGTGACCTGCAATCACCAGTCCTGGTCGGATATTCCCATCTGCCAGAAACTCATGGTGAATCGCATTCCGATGCTTAAATTCTTTTTAAAACAGGAGCTTATATGGGTTCCCATTCTCGGCATATGTTGGTGGGCGCTTGATTTCCCGTTCATGAAGCGCTACACGCCCGCCGAGATTAAAAAGAATCCCAAGCTGGCCGGAAAAGATCTGGAAACGACGCGCAAAGCCTGCGAGAAGTTCAAGACAACACCCGTGTCAGTGTTCAACTTTGTCGAAGGTACTCGCTTGACTGAAGCCAAACACCAACAGCAAGCGTCCCCCTATCGCAATCTGTTGAAACCCAAGGCCGGAGGTGCTGCATTTGTACTGGGCAGTATGGGCACGCAAATGCATACAATGCTCGACATTTCGATCGTTTACGCCGGAGGCGCCAAAGGGGTTTGGCAACTTTTCAATGGGGAGGTCCAACGGGTTCTATTGGATGTACGAAAAATTGAAATCCCGAAGGAGTTTTTGGGCCGCGACTATACCACCGATGATGAGTTCAAGCGCGACTTCCAGCAGTGGTTAGCGCAACGCTGGCTAGAAAAAGATGCCCGCATCGAAGCGATGAAACAGCGCGCTGAAGCCGTATAAACGACCCAGGTCGCGCCGCAATATTAGTCTCGTCGCTGACCGTAAATATTTTGGGTACCGGGCTCCACGGGCGTTTTGAAACGGCGATGCATCCACAAATATTGTTCGGGTGCACGCCGAATTTCTCGCTCCAGTATCTGGTTCAACAAGCTCGCATCAGCCACATCATCGCCTGACGGAAAGTTCTCCAACGCCGGCTGAAAATACAGATCATACCCACGAGCTTTGGGCCGTCTAAAATGACTGTAGGTGACCACCGCAGCACCGCTAATACGCGCCAATCGCATGACCGAAATTAAGGTCGCACAAGGCTGCCCGAAAAAGGGCGCAAACACTGAGTTCTTGCGACCATTATCCTGATCAATAGCGAACCAAACGACATTGTTTTGCTTCAGCCGCCGAAGCATACCTTTAAGATCACGTTTTGACAGGACGGCACCATACATCTTGTCGCGCGACCCCGTCATGATGTGATTGAACAAGGGGTTGGAGTGATCTCGCTGCACCACATCGGCGGGGAAAAACAAGGTCGTGATCGCGCCGCACAAATCCAAGGTGCTAAAATGCCCACCTAAAAGAATGACGCCCTTGCCTTGCTCCAGCGCAGCATGCAAATGTTCAAGGCCATGCGTCGTTACCCGGCTGCGCAACTGTTCTGGATTTTGAAACCAGCCACGAAAGCTCTCCACTAAGCCCATGCCGTTTGACTCAAAACTACGCCGCACGAGTCGCTTTCTTTCAGATAAACTCAATTCTGGCATACAATGCGCCAGGTTCCGATCCGCAATAAAAGCGCGTTTTCTTAAGACGCACCACGCCAACAGACCGATCATACGCCCACAAAACTGCTGCAGGCGTAGCGGCAAGCCAGAAAGCATTCTCACCCAAGCTATTCCCATCCACATGGGCCAATATCGGGGATGTAAAAAGTCTGAGGCACGAGAGTTTTTAAATGAATCAGTCACAAAGGATCACTTCAACGAATTTAAGCTGTTTGCAAAGTTTGTTAGAAACTCTAAAGTAGACATTTGATTCGGTTTTCGCGCACGCAGGAGGACATAATGCGTTTGTTCTTCGCCCTCCCCGTCCATAAGACACTGCAACTTCACATCGATCAGTGGCGGCGCCAGGTGCTCACACCCTCAAATCATTGGGTCGCTTTGGGCAATTTTCATCTCACCCTCGCCTTTTTGGGCGAGCTTCCACATAGTCAACTTGAGCGTTTGTGTGAGCTCGTCGATGACTTCCTCAGTCACGGCGAGAAACCACTACGACAGACCACATTGGTGATTGACCACTACGGATACTGGCCCAAACACGGTATCTTTTGGATCGGCCCAAGCGAATGGCCCGACAGTTTGTCTTACTTGGCTCAGAAATTAGCGCAACTAGGCTCAGTGCTGGGCGCTCGCAAGAGCAAGAACCCGTTCACGCCGCATATCACTCTAGTGAGAGGCTGCCCAAACGACCCCCTACCACTCGCCACGCCCAAGCTTGATCTCGTCGTGGACCAGGTGGTGCTGTATCAATCCCTGCAAGCGCGCAATGGCGTCTATTACGAAGCGCTTGCCAGCTGGCCCCTACCGGCGCCTACCTCAGCAACCCCTCGCCCCGAGCGCCTAGCGCACCGCCGACGCCGGTACCGAGGTACAGTTTGAGCCGTCGGGCAAGCTCGCCATGGTAGCGCGAATCCAGGTCTCGACTTCTTTCAATAACTCGTCCCGGGTTTTATCTGCGACCTTGATGGGGGGGCCAATAACAATCGTGATTTCACCCGGACCACGTCGCGTCCAGTCGCTTTGCCAGACCGTACCCGCATTGTGGGCGACCGGCACGATATCCACACCGGTTTTCTGAGCCAGCAAAACCGCGCCAGGATTGAACTCAGCGTATGCACCGGGCGCCACCCGCGTGCCCTCAGGGTATACAATCACCCAGCGGCCTTCCTGCAGGCGCTGCTTGCCCTGTTGAATCAGCTGTTTTAATGCCAACGCAGGCTTTTCACGCTCAATCGCAATCGGGTCGACCATGGCCAGAGCCTTGCCGAACAATACCATATCCAACAACTCGCGCTTCAACACTGAGGAATTGGGTTTGAAATAGGAGGCCATAAACATGGTCTCCCATGCGCTCTGGTGATTACTCACAACGATGCTGTTTCGTACAGGTAAGTTGTGCGCCCCTTCAACGCGATAACGAATGCCCATGGATACGCGCCCCCACCACACCAGCAGCGGTGCGTACCACATCAAACAGCGATAGCGCGTTTCTGGGCGCAGATTTAATGGACGAATCAAACTCGAGACAGCACCCAGCACAAGCAAGGCCATGATATAGCCCAGGCTGTAGACCATCATCCGGACTAGATTGACCAATCTTGTTTCCATCTGCACCTTCGCATGTACGGCAAGAAGAAATATCGATACCGCTCGTCTCTTCTCAGACAAGCGCCGCGGCGAGTCAATGCTCTACAGCAGATTAACTGCGCGCTTTACTGTTCACTACCTCATCATATTGGGCATGCAATCTAATAAGGATTTGCAAAGCAATATAAGGTCGACGGCAGGCGATTCAAGAGCCAGATTATATACGCAAATGCCTATCGAGGCACCGCCTCAGATGGCAAGCGCCAAGCTTAGACAGCCTGCGCTCCCATGCCCCGCGCCAGCGCCAGCCAGTGGTTTCGTTGCTTTTCATTAGACTTGATGACAGAACCGTAATAGCTAACCCGTGGCTTTTTAAAACCACAAAAGCGTAGCGTGCAAAGATCCAGCATTTTGACGGCGGGGGCGCCTTGTCGCCAACGATAGTACCAGGGGGGCGTATCCATTGTCAGAATCAGGCGGGCGCTGCGGGTTCCTAGCAGCTGCTCGGGCCAAAGTTGACCCGAAGCATAGCGAAAAGCGAATCCGGGCAGGAATGCTCGATCAAAAACACCTTTTAATTTTGCCGGCACCGTCCCCCACCAAATCGGCGCGACGATCACCACATGCTCGGCCCATAGAATGCTCTGTTGCAGATCGATCAGTGATGGCTCCAAGGTATGGGACTGATCGTAGCCAAAGGGAAGATTGGCATCATAGTCCATCTGACTCAGCGACATCTGGCGCACAGCGGCGCGGCTGCTGGCACCTTGCGCATAGGCATGGGCTAAGGCGCCGCAAAAACTTTCGTTTTTTGGATTGCCATTCAGCACAAAAACACGAGAAGGCATTGGGAAACTCCTAAAATTGGATTGGAGTGTCAATGCTAAAGCTTGACCCTAAGGTCAGAGTCAAGTGACTATCAGCCTATAAAGACTTTTCGATCTCGGCACGGCAACACGCTAACCGCGCCAACTTGAGGTCAATCTCTGCGCGTTGCGCCAATAAGACCTGATTCATCTCTTCCAGCAAGGCCAGAGCGGAAACCCAATCTACGCAGTTGTGCCTGATCACAATCGCCTGCTGCATCCGTTTGAGGCTGATTCCCAAGAGTTTGGCCTCTCTAATCAACAGCAACAAATCAAGATCCGAGGGACCGTACACCCGATAACGCCCCTTACGCTGAGGCTTGGGCAACAGGCCGATGCTTTCGTATAAACGAATCGCCCGTGGACTGACCCCACTTTTTTCCGCTAATTGTCCGATATACATATTCTGTAACCTGGGTAAGGCTTCAAAGCGTTCGCGCGCTCAAAAAAAAACCGGGCCCTTCGGCCCGGTTCGACGATCTAGCAAAGCCTCTGACTTATCGACCCATACGACGCAAGGCAGCGGGCGTGAACTCGTCACTGCTGAATTTTTTGCTAGCTTCACGCTGCTTGATTTCGTTAGACAGACCCAAGGCCAGGTAACGACCGTTTTGCAAATCATAGATGGTTTCGAGCATAGAGATGTTGCTCCCTGCAAACTCTTCTGATTTATCGTGAGAGTAACGTATCAAGTGATGTCCTTCCGCGACACGCCAAATTTCACCGCGACCATCGTAGTGGTCGGCCAGATTGATGTACCAGGCATCCTCATCTACAAAGAAGATCCGTTTGGCATAGATATGGCGCTGGCCCGGCTTCAGTGTACCTTCAACGACCCAAACCCGATGCAGCTCATAGCGCGGATAATCTTGATTAATATGCCCAGGCTTCACAATATCCTTATATTTCAGCGTCTTATCATCAAGCTTGTAAGAGTTATAGGGGACATAGATCTCCTTTTTACCCAAAATCTTCCAGTTGTAACGATCGGTAGCGCCGTTAAACATATCGAAGTTATCGGTAGTTCGCAGACCGTCTGCCGCAGTACCCGGGCCGTCATACGCCACCTGAGGCGCACGGCGCACACGACGCTGACCGGAGTTGTAGATCCAAGCGCGACGCGGCTCTTTCACCTGGTCCATGGTTTCATGCGCCAACAACACGTTACCCGCCAATCGCGCGGGAGACTTAACCAATTGCTTGAAGTAGAAAAAAGCATTGGTATCGCGCTTCATTACTTCTGCAGCATCGGTCAACTTATCGACGCGACAATATTCCTCATAAAACTCCACTGGCGTAAAGTCACCGCTCGCTGTAGGCGTCACCTGCACATAGTTTCGCCACCAGCTGTCAGTGAATTTCTGACGAAACTTGTGGTTATGAATGATGTCCTTGGCGTCCTTAGGAATCGGGAATGGTACCGTGCCCTTGAAGTTCACGACCGCCTCGCCCCCCGACTCCAAGCGTGCATTCAAGGCATTGTATTTAGCATTTTCGGCCTTTTCCTTTTCAATGGACACTGATCGATAGGTCTTGTACACGTTCATTTTGTAAGTACTGGGATAGGTCTTGAACATCGCCTTCTGACCTTCCGTCAACTTGCCCGCATACTGACTCACGTTGGACGCGGTAATTGTGAACAAGGGCTTGTCGCCATAGGGATCGATCATCGGATCGCCGTCCTTCCACCCTTTTGGAATATCTGACTTCTTCATCCCGCCGGTATACGCGGGTATCGAGCCGTCTTTATTCCCTGCCATTTCCGCGCCGACCGCAGTGAGTTCTTTACCCAGTTTTGCGGCCTCTTCCGGTGAAACCTTAGCGAATACGCTGGAGCCATTGGCCGCCGCCATCACCACCCCAAGCGCACATATTGTTTTAATAAATTTCATTGAAACCACCTCATAATGAGCCGAACTTGGGATTAGAATGCGTACGAAACACTAAGCGAAACGTTATCTTTGTCCACTAGGTAGTTACTACCCTTCAAGCCGCCAAAATAGTTGGTGTAAGAAAGCTCGGCGCTATACGTGTTCAAGTAATCACCACGCAAGGACAAACCGATCGCCTTGCGGCCTTCGATAAAGTTACCACCCGGCTCTGGCGCGTTACCCGCTACGTCATGCGACCAGAACAAACCAGGATGCAAGCTGACGCCGGCGAAAGCATCGCTGTAGGTCAGTTCAGTCTTCAGACGGTAACCCCAGGAGAACTCGGTGGTATAGCCTTCGGTGGTACATCCTGCCCGATTAAAGTTCCACTTGACCTCACAGGCTTGCTGCGGCGTGAGGTTGATACCGGCCAAGGGCCCCGTAAATGCTGAGTCAGGCAGATAGCTTTCGTCCACCACGTCTCTGACGGTTGTACCAAAGCCCAGCTGCGCATAGCGGCCATAACGCATCTCACTCTCGTCGGCCAGATCATGTACGTAGGTGAAACCGACTTCACCAACGAATGCCAGACGGCTTGCACCCAAGATTTGATCCCAGAACTTAATGCCGGTGAACTGCAGTTGCGACACGTCGTAACGATCGTTGGAAATAAACGAGCCATTGAAATTAGGACTAAACATCGCATCGAAGATGGTAACCTGACCATCAGGTGCCATATTGACGCCCGGTATACCCACGACGTCATCAACCTTGTAATCAAACAGTGGCGAGTGGGCCGCACCCAAGCCACCTAACAAGGAGTCAAAGGCGTTTGCCTGCAACGGCACATCACGCTTCAAACTATATTCGCCACCAATCGAGAAGCCCAGCGGGCCTGTGGTGTTGAAGCTCACGCCGTACATTTTGATGCGTTTTGCGTATTCACGTGCGTAGGAAGGTCTGTAATTCGGGTCCAACATGGCCAGTGAGGTGCTCACGCCTCGCAGCGGAGATAACGCGGCCGGTGCGCCCAAAGCGGCTAAATAATTGGCATTGTTGCCCGAAATGGTCGGAAAACGATTGTGGTACTGCACGAAGTAAAAACCAAACTCCGTTTCATTCAAATCAGGTGCATACAAACGTAAGGCCACACCGTATTGATCTTCTCCATCTGGATACAGGCGTCTCTCTAGCGCCTCGTCGCGATAAACCGCAGAGGCGTTGTAGGACGCCGGTAAGGTGCTCGCGCCCCCCCCGTTAATAATGCTGCCCATGGTCGGGCCAAAATCGTTCAATAACTGATCTTCGGTGACCAGAGTACCACCAAAGGTCGAGTAACCCTTTGACGCGACGATAACGGGACCGCAACCGTCGGCAACGTAATCAACGTTGGAGAAGAAGGTGCCACAGTCATCGATTCGAGTGTGTTCGTAGTCGAGCTGCACAAACGCTTCCAAGGTCAGGTTATCGGTCAGACCTAAAGAGCCATAGACCATATTCACGGGTAACAAGGCGTCTTTCAATTCCGCACCGGGCGCACGAATGGCCGTCAAATCCACCGGGTTAATGACGTTGATACCATTGAAGATAAAGGTACTTTCGCCCCAACTCACCACTTGCTTACCGACCCGCATGTTCAGCGGCATCTCACCCAAGTCGAAATCCTTCCAGATGTACGCATCCAGAATCTCACCACCCGAAGCGTTGGCCTTACCCTCTTTGGTCAGCTCCCGTTGTTTTCCAACATTGTCTTTGTCGAAGTTATTGCGTTTGAGTTTAAAGTCATACCAGTAACGTGCGCGCGTGAACAAACCATAGCCATCGCCATCTACCTTGAACTCCGTGACGCCTTTAATAATCTCTGAGTAGGTATCTCCCTTGTCAAAGTTCCAGTTGCCATCGTCATTATTGATTGAAGAGCCCGCGCCGTCAGGATTCGCGAAAGCCTGCGCTGGGTTGGCATAGTAGTTACCGGCGCCCAGCAGGTATTTTTCCCGCTCAGCGACGCGCCAGCTGGCGCCTGCGGTCAATGTAGTATTGAGGCTGGCGGCCATCTCTTCGCCCAAGTCAAACTGGAATGCACTAGCCGGTGCGGAAACTGACGCTGCTACCGCCAAGGCCAGAGGCATCTTGGTGAAAGTTCGCAACCGCTGAGTTGTTTTTGTCATCGAACGCTACTCCGTTGTAGTGGTACGCACGTGTTCAGTGAACCATAGTTTTCAGAGAACATTGTGTTTGCATGCTGTCTCCCAACTCGACCTGCAGCGAAACCCGGGCTGCCGTGCCGGCCCTGAATACCTAAGTCAGGAGAGTCGAATACAGAAAACAGGTTTTTTAAGGCGCGTAAGTTTTGTCTCCAGGCAGCTAAGTGTGGTCTGGGTCTACACGCACGTTGAAAAACAGCATAGACCCAATTCTTGGGTTCAACCAATTTCTGCGCTTTTTTTTCGTAATTCAGAAACGACTCAAGAATTTCGTGGCGTGGATGCGGTCAACAGCAGGTGAGATTGAGCCGATAAGTATCGCAGAGTTAGTCGTGGACATGACGGCGCAAGCGCGCTGCGCACAGTAAACAAGGAAGGATCACCAAAACGCTGAACCAAAAGGTGACCTGATAACTGCCACTCGAAGCATAGAGCGCTGCGCAGGCCAGGGCCCCCACGGCGCCTCCCGCGCCAAACCCAATAGCACTGTACAGCGCCTGAGCACGACCTTGGAAGCGCGGCGCGAACACTTGATGCACATAACGAATCGACACTGCATGCATGGCGCCAAAGGAAAGCGCATGTAGTGTTTGCGCCAACAACAGCAATGGCAAGGATTCCGAGAGGCCCGCGATCAGTATCCAGCGCAACGCTGTCAGCCCCAGAGCGCACAGCATAATGCTCACCATCGACCAGCGCGCGAACCAATGGTGCATATAGATGAACAGTAGCACCTCAGCGAGCACCCCCAAACTCCACAAGGCGCCAATCATGCCCTCACCATAGCCCAGTGTGGCCAAATAAAGACTGAAATAGGTGTAGTACGCAGCATGTGAAAGCTGCAGTAAAAAACACACAGCAAAGAAGGGCCAAATACCCGGCGCCAGACATTGCCGCCAAAACCCTATAGCGGAAGTAGACGTTTCGTTCTGGATGAAGGGCTCTTGCAGCGGAGCGAAGCTGGAGAGGGCAATGGCCCCGATGATCAGTAAGGTCAACCAGGGAAACCAATGCATGCCAAATACTTCAAGGAAGCCACCCAATCCGCCGACACTGGCAATAAAACCGATCGAACCCCAAAGCCGAATACGACTATAACGGTCGCGCTGAGAGCCCAAGGCAAACAGGGTCAGCACTTCGAACTGCGCCAGAATCGCATTCCAAAAGAACGTGAACACAAAAATGGCCAGCGCAAAGGTCCAAAAACTCTCAGCCCAAAGGAATAGTAGGTAGCCCCCCGCCGTGCAAAGCGAGCCCATGCGAACTAAGCCTAACCGCGCTTGATAGCGGTCGGCCAAGGCACCCCAAATATTCGGTGCAATGATTTTGGTTCCCAACATGAGTGCGACCAACTGCGCGATCTCAACCGCATTGAGGCCCCGCGACTCTAGGTAAAGCCCCAGGTAAGGCGCTAGCACCCCGAGTAGCGCGAAGTAGAAGAAGTAAAAAGACGAAAGATAAAAGGGGGTTGGCATACCCATGACTTTGTGTGACTTGCAATGGCGTGACTGGATGAAAGGGCATTGTAGGCAAAGCCCCATGCCCTTCATAGCGTTTGCATCCGATGCGCATTGGAATATCATCGTGGTCTGCGCAAAACGGTTGCGTTGGAGGCGTCTATTGTTTTAGCGTTACCGACCTGCCCTTGGCACTCATGGCGTGGGCTCACCAATGCGCACGCCGATACAAGAAAAAACAACATCGACGATATTAACAGAGGAAAGCCCCCGATGAAGATGATCACCGCGATTATCAAACCCTTCAAACTGGATGATGTGCGAACCGCGCTAACCGATATCGGCCTGCAAGGCATGACGATAGAGGAAGTGAAAGGTTTTGGGCGTCAGAAAGGCCACACCGAACTGTACCGCGGTGCTGAGTACGTCATCGATTTCGTGCCCAAGCTCAAGCTCCAAGTGGTCGTGGCGGACAACATGGTGGATCAGGCGATCGAAGCGCTTGCCGGGGCGGCTAACAGCGGCAAAATTGGTGATGGCAAAATCTTCGTAACCGACGTGCTGCAGGCGATTCGCATCCGCACGGGTGAGACCGGCGACGACGCAATCTAAGCCTTTGCTCCCTTAAAAAAAACAACTAACAATCACTCGCAGTCGCTCAGTGCGCAGACACTGCTTGAAGAAGACTGCTTGAGATGGGTTTCTGATCTTTCGCACAAGGTAGGCTACACCATGACTCGATCCTTCCTCACGGCAGCAGGACTCCTCCTGCTGCCTGCGCTCTGCTATGCCGACAGCGGCATCAACGGCGCCGATACTGCCTGGATTTTGACCGCGACCGCGCTAGTACTCTTCATGACGATTCCCGGGCTTTCACTATTTTATGCCGGACTCGTCCGCAGCAAGAACGTGCTCTCGGTACTGATGCAATGCTTTGCCCTCACCTGCCTGATGTCGGTCCTTTGGTATGCCGTAGGCTATTCACTGGCCTTTGGTAAAGGCAATGCCTGGATTGGCGATTTCAGCAAGGTTTTTCTGGCCGGCGTCTGTAAGGAATCAGTTTGGGGAACCGTGCCGGAAGCCCTTTTTGCGGCGTTCCAAATGACCTTTGCGGTGATCACCCCGGCACTGATCGTCGGTGCCTTTGCTGAGCGCATGAAATTCTCCGCCATGTTGCTGTTTAGCAGCATTTGGCTGCTCGCTGTGTATGTCCCCGTCTGTCATTGGGTTTGGGGCGGCGGTTGGTTGAGCCAAATGGGCGTGCTTGATTTTGCCGGCGGTATTGTCGTGCATATTACTGCTGGGGTTGCAGCACTGGTTGCGGCGCTGATGATCGGCAACCGTCGTCACTGGCCACAAATTGCGATGCCGCCACACAACATGACTATGACCGTCACCGGCGCGGGCATGCTGTGGGTCGGTTGGTTTGGTTTTAATGCCGGCAGTGCGCTGGCCGCTGATGCCAACGCCGCGAGCGCGCTGATCGCGACGCATCTCTCCGCCGCCATGGGCTCGCTGGCCTGGATGGTGTGTGAATGGCGCAAGTTCGGCAAACCTTCCGTGCTAGGGATTGTCACTGGGATGGTCGCCGGCCTGGGTACCATTACACCCGCGTCTGGCTCGGTCAGCCCGGGTGCCGCCATTCTGATCGGACTGAGTGCCGGTGTGATTTGCTTCTACGCCACATTATTCGTGAAGAAAAAGTTAAAGATCGACGACTCTTTGGACGTTTTCCCAGTGCATGGCGTGGGCGGGATTTTGGGCTCACTGCTGGTCGGTGTCTTCTGTGCGACCGAACTCGGAGTCTTTAGCGGCTTCGGTTTCGGCGGGGACAATGCATCGATCGGTGATCAGATGGGGGCGCAGTTTGTTGGCATCGTCAGCACTATTGCCTATACCGCGATTGTGACTGCAGCGATCCTAAAGCTCGTCGATATCGTCACCGGCTTGCGTGTCGATGAAGAGCAAGAATCGATCGGCCTGGACTTGTCACTGCACGAAGAGAAGGGTTACGACCTTTAATATCGGGGGCTAAAAGCCCCCTTCCTTTACGAAGGGGAGGGCCGGGGTGAGGTTGCATCGGCGATGCCGAGTGGCTGGCCCCACCCCCTCCCAACCTCCCCCTCCAAGAGGGGGAGGAGCTAAAAAATCTCCCTCCCCTT
>JBFHRI010000035.1:0-15886 GCA_041591755.1 Oleiphilaceae bacterium | reverse complement strand
CTGCTACCAGACACGCGATTTGCTGGAGGCGATGAAAGAGGACGGTGCGGCTATTGAAAACCTGCGGGTCGATGGCGGTATGGTGGTGAATGACTGGTTTGTGCAGTTCTTGGCGGACATTCTGCAGGTGCAGGTCGATCGTCCAAAATTTGTCGAAACAACCGCGCTCGGCGCCGCTTATCTAGCAGGACTGCAAGTGGGGATGTACAAGGATCTGTCAGATATCACCACGCACTGGCAGCTGCAGCAACGCTTTGAGCCGAAGATCGATGCGGACCAAGTGGATCATCTCTATGGAGGCTGGCTTGATGCCGTCGCACGGGTACGCCGCTAAGGCTTACTCGTCGCGCTCGTAGGCGATCAGGTGCTCGGCATCAATGGCAACACCGATGGTGTGGCCGACATAAAAATCCTGGTGGCTAGGGAAGGTCGCCTTGATGCGGGTCCCTGAATCCAGCTGTAATTGGTAGTGCGTTGAGGTGCCTGCAAAAATTTTGGCTTCGATGCGTGCTCGCAGCGGTGATTCAGGTGCGACGATGACGTCGTCAGGTCGGATCAGAATATCGACGGGCGTACCGGGCGACCAAGGGTAAGCGCGGTTGCCCCGAAGCTTACCCAGCTCGCTATCGAAGCTCTCGTGGCTCATCGCCTGGCCTTTGACAAAGGTGCCTTGCCCAATAAAATTGGCGACGAAGCGATTCTGGGGTTCGTGGTAAAGTTCATAGGCAGACCCCCACTGCTGTATCGTGCCGCAGTCAATCACCCCGACCTGGTCGCACATCGCAAATGCTTCACGTTGGTCATGCGTAACCAGAATGCCGCTGATCTTAAGGTCCTGCAAAATGCGGCGCACATCGAGGCTCAAACGTGAGCGCAATTCAGCATCTAGGTTGGAGAACGGCTCATCCAACAAGATCAGGTCGGGTTCGGGCGCTAGCGCTCGCGCTAAGGCCACACGCTGTTGCTGGCCGCCAGAGAGTTCGTGCGGATAGCGCTGCTCAAATCCCTGCAGATCAACCAACTCGATCAAGCTGCGTACACGCTCTAGCGCTTGTTTTTCGCTTAGCAACTTCAGGCCGAAGCGGATATTTTTTTCGACGCTGAGGTGTGGAAACAGCGCGTAGTCCTGAAATACCATACCAATACGTCTGACTTCAGGTGCGGTACTTTGGTGGGGGCTGGAGATGCACTGACCGTTGAGCAGAATCTGCCCTGCGCTGAGTGGTTCGAACCCAGCGATCGCGCGTAATAGCGTACTTTTACCGCAGCCGCTGGGGCCAAGTAAGCAGGCAAGCTCGCCGCGACGCAAATGGAAGCTCAGATCGTGAATCACCACTTTGTCATCATACTGACAGGTGATGTGGCATACCTCGAGTAACTCGCTCATGCACAGGCTCCGCGCATGGCGAATTAAGATTCACACAATAGAAACTTGAGCAGTGCCTTCTGGGCGTGCAGGCGGTTTTCTGCTTCGTCCCAGACAACTGAGCTCGGGTGGTCCAGCATTTCATGGCTCACTTCCTGTCCTCGATAGGCCGGTAGGCAATGCATGAACAAGGCGTTAGCTTTAGCATGCGACATCAAGTCGGGATTGATCTGGTAGGGGGCAAAGGCTTTACGCCGGATTTGTTGCTCTTCTTCCTGGCCCATTGAAGCCCAGACGTCGGTTGCCACCAAGTCGGCGCCGCGCACGGCACTTTTGGGATCTCTTTCGATATGTACGCGGTCGCGATTTTGCTCCAGCAGTTCCTGCATCGGGTCGTAACCTTCGGGACAGGAGACGACCAATTCAAAATTGAGTAGTTTGGCTGCGTTGATGAAGGAGTTACACATATTGTTGCCATCACCCACCCAGGCCACGCGTTTCTGCTCGATATCGCCACGGTGTTCGATGTAAGTCTGAATGTCGGCAAGCAATTGGCAGGGATGATACTCGTCGGTGAGTGCATTGATCACCGGCACGGTAGAGTTATCTGCGAAGGTTTTAACTTTAGCATGCTTGAACGTGCGGATAGCGACTGCGTCAACCATGCGAGAGAGCACGCGAGCGCTGTCCTCGATTGGTTCGCCTCGGCCCAGCTGCGTGTCTTTGGGCGACAGGAACAAAGAGCTGCCCCCAAATTGGGCCATCGCAGACTCGAACGAAACGCGAGTGCGGGTCGATGACTTTTCGAATATCAAGGCCAGCACACGGTTTTTCAGCGGTTCCTGAACGACGCCTTGCTTATGCTGTTGTTTCAGCGTAATGGCGTTCTTGATCACAGATCTGAGTTCGTCGGAACTCAGATCTGACAAGGTCAGAAAATGTCTCAATGCCATGTTGGGTAACTCGTCAATGGTCGTTCTTGGCCACTACTGAGATAGGTATCAGTTGCGCGGTTTACTGCGATCGTCAGCGGCGTACAGGCGAATGATTTGTACGACTGCGTCTATCAGGAAGTCCACTTCCTCGTCACTCATATTCAGCATGGGCAGCAAGCGAATCACCGAATCGGAGGTGACGTTCAACAGTAAGCCCTTGGCTTTGGCCAGAGGTACCAAGGCCACGCAAGGTTCGGTGAGTTCCACGCCAATCATTAAGCCTTTGCCGCGAATGT
This sequence comes from Oleiphilaceae bacterium, assembly GCA_041591755.1. Classification (GTDB taxonomy): domain Bacteria; phylum Pseudomonadota; class Gammaproteobacteria; order Pseudomonadales; family Oleiphilaceae; genus JBFHRI01. The sequence goes on along the minus strand of JBFHRI010000035.1, from coordinate 13,289 downwards.
CCTTGACGTAATCTGCCTGTAGCAACTCAGCCCGCAGGCCTTGCAGTATTTTCTCACCGGTTTGCGCTGCGCGCTCACAAAGCCCCAGGCTGTTGATCTGCTCGATGGTCGCCAAGGCTGCGGCGCAGCCCAGTGGATTCCCGCCGAATGTCGAGCCATGGGAGCCGGGGGTCAACACTTTGGCGGCTTCGCCACTGGCGAGGCAGGCGCCAATCGGATAGCCATTGGCCAAACCTTTGGCCGTCGTGACCACGTCAGGTCGAATACCATAATGCTGGTAGGCAAAATAGGTGCCGGTACGGCCATTGCCGGTTTGTACTTCATCCAGCATCAGCAACCAGTTTTGTTGATCGCAAATCTTGCGCAGTCCGGGTAGATAGTCGTCAGAGGGGATGCGAAGACCGCCTTCACCCTGAATAGGCTCAACCATGACCGCGACGATATTCGGGTTGCTCTTGGCAATATTCTCGATTGCTTTCAAGTCGTCATAGGGGGCGCGCACAAAACCACTTAGCAGTGGTTCAAAGCCAGCCTGCACCTTACGATTGCCCGTTGCAGTGAGGGTGGCGATGGTGCGGCCGTGGAACGAGTGGTCCATGACGATGATCGTAGGCGTTTTAATATTCTTGCCATGGCCATAACGACGCGCCAGTTTGATCGCTGCCTCATTGGCCTCGGCGCCGCTATTGGAGAAAAACACCGCATCCATACCGGAGAGCTCGCACAAGGTGCTGCCCAGCTTGTGTTGCAATGGATTGTGATAAAGATTCGAGCAATGCACGAGGCGACCGGCCTGATCTCGAATGGCTTTGGCGACCTCTGGGTTGGCATGCCCGATGCCCGCAACGGCAATGCCGCAGAAGGTGTCAAAATATTTGTTGCCGTCGGTGTCAAACAACCAAACTCCGTCGCCGCTTTCAAACGCGACCGGAATTCGTCCATAGGTATTCATTAAAGGTTGGTCGTTCATGTCGATCTCTTTAAAACGCAAAAAGGCAGCCAATGTGCTGCCCCTAAGGAATCCCCAATACTATCTGGATTAACCCGCTTTGGCAAATACTTGCATGGAGGTAGAATGGCGCGCTAAGTGTATGGCCAAAGTACCGAGTGAGACCCATGATCAAAGGTCGTGAAGCAATCGAGTTGGCGGCATTCGCTGGCCGCCTCAATGCAATATGTGACGAAATGGGCAGCACGCTGCAACAGTCCGCACTGTCGCCCAATATTAAGGATCGGCTGGATTTTTCCTGTGCGATTTTTGACCGCAAGGGCGAGCTGTGTGCACAAGCGGCACATATCCCTGTACATTTGGGGAGCATGGCCTTCGCAATGAAGACGATTGTGGCGGATCAAGAATGGGCGGAGGGTGATGCAGTGGTACTGAACGACCCTTTCGCCGGAGGTACCCATTTACCTGATGTGACGATGATCGCTCCGCTATTTGTCGATGGGGTGCATTTGGGTTTTGTGGCCAACCGTGCGCACCATGCCAATATTGGCTCTCGGTTTCCGGGGTCAATGCCCTTGTCGGACGTCTTGGAAGATGAAGGTGTCCTGATTCCACCCAGCAAACTCTACTCTGGGGGTGAGCTGCAGGGTCAGACTGTTGCGCTGTTGCAGCAAATCGATCCAACGTTGAAGGATGCGCTGCCGGGTGATTTTTTAGCCCAGCTCAGCGCTAATCGTGTTGGAATAGCGCGCTTGCAGCAGTGGCTGCGCGAGCAGCGAAATGCGCCGGACTTCTTCAATCGCATGACCGATAATTTAAATCGTTATGCGGGCGGTTTAATGCAAGCACTGCTGCGTGAAATCCCATCTGGAGAGGCGATTTTTGAAGATTATCTGGACGATGATGGATTTTCTTCGGGCCCCTTGCTGTTGCGAGTCAAGGTCACATCGGGTGAGTGCTTGTTGATCGATTTTTCAGGCACAGCCTCACAGGCTCGCGGTAATATCAATTGTCCTTTCAGTGTGACAGTGGCCGCGGTCTACTATGTGCTGATGGCGCTGCTGCCCAGTTATGTGCCGCGTTGTGCGGGCGTTTTTCGTGCCGTAGAAATACGGGCGCCCGAGGGCTGTCTCTTACATGCCTTGCCAGGCGCCGCCGTGGCGGCAGGAAATGTTGAGACCAGTATGCGGATTGTGGATGTCTTGCTAGGCGCACTGTCTCAGCTGGGGCTGAGGGTTCCGGCCGCGGCTCAGGGCACCATGAATAATATCGCTATGGGGGGGCGCGAGACGCGGCATTGGGATTATTATGAAACACTGGGTGGGGGAATGGGGGCAGGGCCCGAGCATTCGGGATTGAGCGGTGTTCAGTGTCATATGACCAATACGCTCAATACCCCGGTTGAAAGTCTGGAGCTGCACTATCCTTTGCGAGTCGTGCGCTATGCGATTCGTCGCAACTCAGGTGGCGACGGTGCGCAGGTGGGAGGGGATGGCTTGATTCGAGAGTACGAGTTTTTGGAGCCGACGCGGTTAACATTGCTAAGTGAGCGTCGCCGCTTTCGTCCTTGGGGTTTGCATGGAGGCGAAGCTGGTGCGTTGGGCCAAAACCAGCTGAATGGTCGGTCTATTGCGGGCAAGCTGAATACGCAAGCTCATGCCGGGGACCGCCTTTGTATTGCCACGCCAGGCGGTGGTGGTTGGGGGGCTCGCGAGAACGAGGAGGTCTGTTAGATAATTCCGAGTACAGTAGTGGGGTTTGCCAAAACAAGGTAAACTCTGCGGCATTTCCGGAACCGATACGACCGAGGTATTGCTGATGAGTATCATGGACACAATTAAAGAACAGATCGAAAACAATCCCATTCTGCTTTATATGAAGGGAACACCCCAGCAGCCGCAATGTGGTTTTTCGGCGCGAACGGTGCAGGCCCTGATGGCCTGTGGGGAGCGGTTTGCCTACATCAATATTCTGGATAATCCTGAAATCCGTGAAAATCTGAAGGTTTATTCCAATTGGCCGACCTTTCCGCAATTGTATATCAATGGCGAGCTGGTCGGCGGTTGTGACATTGTGACTGAGCTCTATGAGTCCGGCGAGCTGAAGAAAATGGTGTCAGCTGCAGCCGCCCAGTCTTGATTCTACTGCTAGGGTGATTAGATCGAACAAGCTTCTAGATGCGCAGGGACGCGCCCCCTTCTAGTTATTCCGTTACGCAGTTAGCCTCCCTCCTCGGTGCTGCGGCATAACAGCGCTTAGCGCTGACCGAGTGTTGATTGCTTACTGCAGTGCACTGCGATCGTAAATAATCGGAATTTGATAGCGAAACTCCTGCGCGGCGTCTGAAGCGGGAGGCGCCGGATAAGGGCTCGCGCGATAGGCGGTTTGAATTGCCAGTCGGTCGATTTCGGCGATACCGCTTGACTCGATGATTTGTGCGCTACGTATCGCGCCAGTACTGAATAGTCTAAGCGAAAGCACGTACTTCACGTGTGAGCGTGTGTTGACGATCATCACGTTATGAAACTCATCATACAGTGCGCGTTGAGACAGGCGCTGTAACAGCTTGGTTTCGTATTCACTCAATTTTGGTAAGTCTTTGCTAGATATTTGCTCGGCTTGGGCTTGCTCGCTTGTCGGTCTATTTTCAAACAGACTTTGAATCGAATTTTTAGAGGCTGGGGCGTATTGTGCCGCGTTGATCTGTGGCAGGCTCAAAGCGGGCGCAGATTGTGTGTGGCGAGGGCGTTGCTGTTGTTGGGCGGCAGCAGACGTCGAATCGGCTTTTGCCGGCTCGGTTTGTGGTTCGGTCTGACTAAAAATGGACTCGCCTGTGCTCGTGAGGATGGGTCTTGATTGTTGGGCTGAGTCAGAGCTAATGTCACTTTCCATGGTGCTTGCTTGTTGGGCAACGCTGTAGCTGAGTCGAATGCTGTGTGTGGTTTTCTCGACGGGTCTGAGTTGAGATTCGAGTAGCAATTGGACGAGTGCAAACAGCACAATATGTAGGCTAATTGCGATAGTGCAGCACACCGCTAAGGTGAAACCGTTGTGAGCGCGATGCTGCGCGAAATCCGATAGATGAATGATTTTCAAATCGCGGCAGGGCCGGGCTAGTGGCTATTTTGCGCTTTTTGACGCAGGCTCGACATGAGGCCTTGAATTGCGCGGTCGATCATGGGGCCTTGTTCCAAGATACGAGCCTGTTTTTTGCGTAGATCATCCGCCAGCTCAAGCATTGATTTCTCGCGTGTTTTGAGGCCCATGCGGTTAACAAAAATCAGACAGTCAGCTTCCTCGATTCGAGTCGACAGCTTGCAGCGGAAATAACTGCCATTGGCTTGCGCGAACTCGACCCAAACACCCGGTTCAAGTTCGGCGACGATATCGAGATATTTTTGTAGTTCGCTATCTCGTGTTGCGAGTTGGCGCCGCACTGCAGATTCTTCAGCTGGAGTAGGCTTGGGTGCCTCAGGCGCAGCGGGGCTGCGCGCGACGTGTTGACGCTCATCCGAAGACGGCTCAACCATCGCTGCGTTTTTGAATGAGTTGGTCAGGGACTGTTTGATGTCGTTCAGGGTCTCATCAAGGGTGGCGGCATTGTATGACACGTCTTTAAGGCCTGACTTGAGATCCTTCAGGAGCTTGGGGACAATTGCGATCCACTTTTGCCGGTCAGCAACTGACTGGGGGGGAGTCGCGCACCACACCAAGTCTTCTGCGACCGCCATGGTTTTGTTCCAGCGATGCTCTTGGTCATCCTTTAAATAGGCCAGAAATAATACGCGTGCCCAACCATGACGCAGCGTGCTTTCAATCACCTCGGGCAAGTGGTTAATCTGGTCGGAGAGCAGCTGATCGAGGAATCGATCAACCTTATGCTGCGCTTGATTCGCACGAATTCGGCCGGTTTCGGACTCGCGCGTGCGCTGCTCAACGATGCGCGCTTTCTTCTCTTCCCGTTCAATGAATTCACGGAACTCCTCGTTTAGAGTTTCGAACAGCGAGATATCACCATCGAACTCATCAAGAATGCGATGCACAATACGATAGATCTTGCTGTATAGCGCATCTTTCATGGGGTCAAGTGGTTCGGTCCAGCCAATACCCGCGCGCGCCATGCTATTCAGAAGTTGACGTGCCGGATGACGGTTGGAGTTGAAAAACGTGCGGTCCTGCAGTACGACTTTAAGAATTGGAATCTGCAAGCGACTGATCAGTACTTGAATTGACGGTGCGAGGTTGTAGTCGTTGAGGATAAACTCAAACAGCATCGACACGAGATTGATCAGATCTTCATCGACTGGCTGAAGTCTTGGCTTTCCCGCTGACTTCGGTTGTCTTTCGCGCAGCGCTTCAAGAATGTTCTGGCGCATGTTTGTCTGCGGCCGGTTGTTGGCATCCAGATAGCTATGCCGGCTTGACAGTGCCTGGATACTGTTCAGTACAGTCTGTAAATCATGCGAACTCACGGCGTACCATTGCGTGCCTACACTGCTGTTGGCAGCATAATCACTGTGGCCTCCAGCCTGCGCCTGCCTAACCGCGGCCAGCAAGGACTGTAAGTGAGGAAAAATATCAATCTGCCGCTGCCGCGCGGCAGTGGGTTCACCTTCCATTGCAGTCTCGGAGGCGGTGCCTGCTGGGCTCGATTCCGGGGTGTGATGGTGTTGGCTCGGGGATTCGCCGCGCGGGCTGACGCTTTTTTTGATGCCGCCGCTCTTTAAATTCGGTAGAACCCCTTGGCTGATCAAGATGCGATTGGCGCCTGCATAGACGCGTTCGAGATTAGACATCACATAGCGATCAAATTGTTTTAGAACTATCAGGCGCTCTTGAATGGTCAATTCCAGCGAATGACAGGTCTCCGCAAACAGCTGGGACAGGGATAGTGGGTCAAGCGGCAGGTTGACTTGCTCGATGTCCTTGAGCTCGAACAGTTGGCACACGCGGGTCTGTAGTTGCAGCAGAGAGCCCTGGCAGTTGGCGCGGGCTTTGGTGGCCATGGCATTGACTGCAACGTCTTCTTCCAATTGGTCGTTTTGCACTAACGACAGGCTGTCCAGAGAGATCTCCTGCTCTCGACTCTTAAGTCTGGCTTTCTCTGCGGTTCGAAGGATGTTAGCGGGGGCGAACTGTGCAGCAATGTGCTGGCTAAACTGCGACTCAATTCGCTTACGCTTGATGCGAATCTCACGCATTGCTTCGAAGAAGCGGTTTTGCTCGTTGTTGGTGCGGGCTGAGTTGGCGAGTTCGAATAGCGAGTCGTCAATGCCGTCAAACATCGTCTGCAACATGGCAAGAAGTTCGGCGACAGCGAACTCCTGAACCGGTTGCAACGCTGCCTTGACGACATACGTCTGCTGTTCGTTTCGACTCTTGGCGTTCAGGTAGGAAACGCCAGAAAACTCGCTCATGCTGTGCCTCTGTCGCGCTGATTTCGATACCGGCTCGGAAATCTGCCAGTATGCCGGGTACAGTTACGCCAGAGTATACTGCAAAACTACGTTAAAAAATAACCGATTATTACGAAATATTACGAAAATCTGTTAACTAATTGTTTTGGCTCAGTTCGGTGTGTTGTCAGCGCGTCTGTGCAGGGTTAAGGTGTCAGGGCTTCTGCGGTATCGATTTCAATCGCCTTATGAGGGATATATTTGGCGGTTTTAACGACATTGTCCCGGATCTGCCGAATTTCCAGTCGGTAGCCATGCAGGTTAAGGCATACGGGCATGTCCGGTATGGTTTCCAAGGCTTCGGTGATCAGCCCGTTGAGTGTTTTGGGGCCCGTCGTCGGGAGCTTCCAGTCAAGCGCTTTGTTCAATGCGCGCACCGTCGTACTGCCATCAATCAGCACACTGCCGTCTTCTTGTGGTGTGATGTCGGAGCTGCTGGTGGCGGAAAAATTGGTGGTGAATTCACCGACAATCTCTTCCAGAATGTCTTCCATGGTCGCCAAGCCGAGTACATCGCCATATTCGTCCACGACCATGCCAATGCGTCTTTTCTCGCGCTGAAAATGCAATAGTTGGGTGTTGAGTGGCGTACTTTCCGGAATAAAGTAAGGGTCTCGGCAAGCCTGCAACAGGGCGGCTTTACTAGGCTCATCGCCGGTGGTCAGCACGCGGGTCATATTGCGCAGATGCAGGATGCCCAACACATTGTTGATGTCACCTTTATAAACGGGCAATCGGGTGTGCTGGGAACTGCGTATTTGTTGGATGATGTCGTCGAGATCGTCCTCAATGTCGATGCCGATCACCTCATTGCGCGGGATCATAATGTCATTGACGGTTACTTTCTCCAGATCGAGAATTCCCAGCAGCATTTCCTGGTGTTTGCCAGGAATCAGTTGTCCCGATTCGTGCACCAGCGTTTTCAGCTCTTCCGGGCTGATATTCGATTTTCCATCTTGCAGCACACTAAAACCCAACAGGCGTAAAAAGCCTGTGGTAATTAGGTTGATTCCCCAGACCACAGGGAATAGCAGGTAGTGGAGCACCTTGAGTACGTATACGGCGGGAAAAGCGATTTTCTCAGGGTGATAAGCCGCAATGGTTTTGGGGGTGATTTCGGCGAAAATCAGCACCACGAGCGTCAGGATGGCAGTTGCCACAGCAATCCCGTCCTCGCCCCAGTAATGGATGGTGATGACGGTGGCGATCGATGAAGCGAGAATGTTCACGAAGTTATTGCCAATCAGAATCATGCTGATCAGCTGATCTTTGCGCTTGAGCATCTGGTAGGCCAGTGAGGCGCTGCGATGGCCGTTTCGCCTCAGATGTTTGAGCCGGAAGCGGTTCAAAGACAGCATCGCGGTCTCTGCGCTGGAGAAGAAGGCTGAACACACCAACAAAAAGAGCAGCAGGAGCACAAGCGCTGAGGTAGAGCTTTCGTTCAAGGGAGGGATTCCTGATTGCGAAGCGGCAAGCCTAAGAAGACAGGTCTTGCCTGTCAAGCACCGCGTAGTCGAGGTGAGCGGATAATGTCGGTGACGTGTACGTTGAACAGGCCCTGGCGACGTTCTTCCAGGTACAGCTCCAAGGTTTTACGGACAGTCGGGAAGGCCAATTCGTCCCATGGAATCTCATGTTCTTGGAACAGGCGGGTTTCCAGGCTTTCGCTACCAATGCCATATTGGCCGTCGATGATGCTGGCGCGGAAATACATATGCACTTGGTCGATTTGCGGCACATTGATCACGGTATAGAGGCCTTCGATATGCACGCGCGCCTCGGCTTCTTCCCAGGTTTCGCGCATCGCGGCTTCGGTGGTGGTTTCTTGGTTTTCCATAAAACCCGCAGGGAGGGTCCAAAAACCATGCCGTGGCTCAATGGCTCGTCGGCACAAAAGAATGCGATCTTCAAAAATCGGTATGGTGCCGGCGACAATATTGGGATTCTGATAGTGAATCGTTTTGCACTGCGTGCAGATATGTCGGGGGCGTGTGTCGTCCTCGGGGATGCGGTGCTCGGTGGCGCCACCACAATGGCTGCAAAACTTCATAAAGTCAGGGCTCTTTAGCGTGATGCAGCAAGTATAAACACAAAATAGCCGTTTCTTAACATGCCTATCGCCCTATGCTATCGTTGCCGCCCGCAATACATTCAAGAAGCAATTTGCGGGGCGTAACGATGCGTCAGCATCCCGCTGAGGTCGAGGTTCATGGTTCCATGTTTCATCCTATGCAATCGCCAAACCTGATTGATCAGATCTGTCAGCGCCTGGCCCAACACGCGCCGCAGCGCCTGCCCAATGATCTTCCGAACGCCTCGGTGTTGGTGCCGATTACGCGACATGGCGCAAGCCCCGAGATTATTCTCACGCGACGCACCCAAAATCTCTCGACGCATAAGGGGCAGGTGGCTTTCCCGGGCGGTCGGCATGATCCGGAAGATCTAACCCTATTACACACAGCACTGCGTGAAAGCCATGAAGAGATCGGCTTGCCGCCCGAGCAGGTTGAAGTCGTGGCGCAGTTGAGCGACGTGATCTCGTTGCACGGTCTGCGCGTGACGCCGTTTGTCGGAATTGTTGACCCCACCGTTGCCTTGGTCGCCAATCCGCATGAGCTGGAGAGTATTTTTAAGGTCCCCCTGACTTGGTTCTTGCAGGCGGAGCCGATACGACGCGACGCCATCAAGTATAAGGAACTGAACCTTTCGGTGCCGGCCTATCATTACGACGTTCAGGGTTTACGTTATGAGATTTGGGGCTTGTCGGCAATTATTTTGGTGGAGCTTTTGAATTTAACCTTGGATGCGCAGATCCCGCTACGCGTATGAGATATAGCAATAAAACAAGTGGATAAGGTGTCCTAATGATCTATCAGATTGACAAAGCCAGACCCATGTTTGAGGGCAAGCCCGCCTTTATCGCCGACAACGCGACACTGATCGGAGATGTCGTACTGCATGAGAATACTAGCATTTGGTTTAACGTGGTGATTCGCGCCGACAATGACCGGATCACCGTGGGTGAGGGCAGTAATGTGCAGGACGGCTCCGTGCTGCACGTTGATCCGGGTAAGCCCTTGTTGATTGGTCGTCATGTCACGATCGGTCACAAGGCGATGCTGCATGGTTGCACGATCGGCGACAACTCTTTAGTGGGCATCAATGCCGTGGTACTGAATGGGGCGAAGATCGGGCGCAATTGCTTGATCGGCGCTAATGCGCTGGTGCCGGAAAACATGGAAATTCCCGATGGTTCGTTGGTGCTAGGCAGTCCAGCGCAGGTGAAACGCGAGTTACGGCCAGATGAAATTCAGAAGCTCTCGCTCAGTGCAGCGCACTATGTGTTAAATGGGCAGCGCTACACCCAACATTTAAGCAAAGTTTCGACGGAGCAAAAGGAGCCATGAGTCAGTCAAACCTCGCCGCACCGGCCTCGCCCTGCGTCAATATTTGCGCCTTGGATAGCGAGGACGTATGTACCGGTTGTCATCGCAGTGCCGACGAGATTAGTCGTTGGAGTGAAATGAGTAGTGCTGAAAAATGGTCCGCTCTGGAGCGGGTGCGGGAGCGCGAAGCAAAATACTACCTGTAAGCATTTGGACAAAAGTTGACAAAAAACAGAGAGAGTCATTAGATGAATCACGCAGGATTGGACACTGTGGAGATCGGAACGCCGTTGAGTCATACCGCCAGGCGCGTGTTGTTGTGTGGTGCCGGTGAGTTAGGCAAGGAGGTGGTCATCGAGCTACAGCGTCTGGGGGTTGAAGTGATCGCGGTGGATCGCTATGCCAATGCGCCGGCCATGCAGGTGGCGCATCGCGCGCACGTCGTTGATATGCTGGATGCACAAGCTTTACGGGCAGTCATTGAGTCTGAAAGGCCGCATTTTATCGTGCCCGAAATCGAGGCCATTGCCACGGATGAGCTAATCAAGCTGGAGCAAGAGGGCTACCATGTTGTGCCCTCGGCACGTGCGGCTAAGCTGACCATGAATCGCGAGGGCATTCGGCGCTTGGCGGCCGAGGAATTAGGCTTGCAGACCTCGCCTTATCGTTTCGCTGACTCGTTCGAGAGCTTTCAGAGTGCCATTCGAGAAATTGGCTTGCCTTGTGTGGTCAAGCCCATCATGAGCTCTTCGGGCAAAGGTCAGAGCACGGTGCGCCAGGCGAGTGAAGTGGATGCCGCCTGGCATTATGCGCAGACCGGTGGCCGCAGTGGGGCCGGTCGCGTGATCGTTGAGGGCTTTGTCGATTTTGACTATGAGATCACCTTGTTGACGGTCCGTCACAATGGCCAAACCAGTTTCTGTGCCCCAATTGGTCACGTTCAGGAGGCCGGTGACTATCAGCAATCTTGGCAGCCGCATGCGATGACCGAGACCGCCTTACGTCAGGCCCAGCTCATGGCCGAGAAGGTCACGGGCGCCTTGGGCGGGCACGGTATTTTTGGGGTTGAGTTTTTGATCAAGGGCGAGACCGTCTATTTTAGCGAAGTCTCTCCGCGGCCTCACGATACAGGTCTGGTGACCCTGATTTCGCAGAATCTATCGGAGTTTGCCTTGCATGCCCGTGCCATTTTGGGCTTGCCGATACCGGCCATTCGTCAGCTGGGGCCGGCAGCATCGTCCGTGATATTGGTAGAAGGTGAGTCGGCGCAGCCGGTGTTTAGTGGCTTGGCGCAAGCCCTGTCTGAGCCGGATACAGAGTTGAGGCTCTTCGGTAAGCCCGAGGTTCGCGGTAAGCGTCGGATGGGTGTGGCCTTGGCCCAGGCGGAAACGGTCGAACAGGCGGTGGCGAAAGCGCAGCGTGTCAGTGCGGCCGTGCTGGTGAAGCTCTAGAGCCTGCGCAAGTTGCATGTTTGAAAGCAGTTTGGTGCAGAGCTTTAAGCCATTATTGGGCGACAGTCCAAAGCTGTTGATTCTGGGCTCTATGCCAGGGCAGCGGTCCCTAAAGGACCAACAGTATTATGCGCATCCCGCCAATGCCTTTTGGCGTATTTGCGCGGATTATTTGGGGTTTGAGGCCGCGCTGGCTTATCCGCTTCGCGTGCAGGCCCTGCAGAATGCGGGCATCGCGGTGTGGGATGTGCTGGCCAGTTGCCACCGCACAGGCAGTCTGGATGCGAATATTGAAGCAAATAGTGTGTGCTTCAACGATATCCAGAACTTGCTGGCTACGCATCAAATAAAGCACCTAGCGCTCAATGGTCAGACGGCGGCCCGCTATTATAAAAAATTGAATCCCGCGCTGGTCGACGTGCCGAGGCTTCATATCCTGCCATCGACCAGTCCGGCCCATGCGTCAATGCAATACGAGCAAAAACGCGAGCGCTGGCATGCCGTATTTCATTTAGCGGGTATTGTGGCGCGATCTCAGGAGTAACGGTTGCATGTTGTTAGAAAAGCGCAAAGACCTACAAGATCTCCAATCAATCGTCATTCTGACTGGCGCAGGCGCTTCGGCGGAATCCGGCATCCGTACTTTTCGCGCGAGCGATGGCTTGTGGGAAGAACATCGCGTGGAAGACGTGGCCACTCCCGAAGGCTTTCGGGCCAACCCGGCTTTTGTGCAAAAGTTTTATAACGACCGGCGGCGCCAGTTGTTGGCGCCATCGATTCAGCCCAATGCCTGTCATCAGGCCTTAGCGCGACTAGAGCGTGAGTTTGTTGGTCCGGTTTTGCTGGTCACCCAGAACATTGACAATCTGCATGAACGAGCCGGGTCGCGCAATCTGGTGCATATGCATGGCGAGTTGTTGAAGATGCGCTGTGAAGCCAGCGGGCGAGTGTACGAAATACAGGGCGAAATTCTACCGGATACTCGTTGTGCCTGTTGCAAAAAAAATGGCACCTTGCGCCCGCACATCGTCTGGTTTGGCGAGATGCCGCTTGAAATGGAACGTATTTATCAGGCGTTGTCGGTCTGTGATCTTTTCATTGCGATTGGCACCTCGGGTCATGTCTATCCTGCGGCCGGCTTTGTTGAGGCCGCCAATACGGTCGGTGCGCGTACGATCGAGATTAATCTGGAGGCCAGTGCCGTGGTCAGTCGCTTTGATGAGAGCCGCCGTGGCCTGGCCAGTCAGTTGGTGCCCCAGTTGGTTGCTGAAATTCTGGCGAATTGTTCACATTGAGCCCCCTGCAGATCGGCATTGAGATGGTGTAGAGTAGGCGTTTAGCCGGGTGTGCTTCTGTTATGATCCGCACCTGCAACTCTCTCCCTGTCTGGAAATCCCCCATGAAAAAAATCATTCTCGCGTTTGCCTTCTGTTTGGTTCCTGTGGCCACTTATGCCGCGCCTCCCGCCAACACGCCGAGCGAAGCCAGCGTCAATGAACTCATGCAGCTGACCCATGTCGAAGGCATTATTGGTTCAATTTACGCTCAGATGGATCAGATGATGGCTGGTATGGCACAGCAAATGGGGATTCAAGCTTCCGAAGAGGCGCTGTTCGACCAATACATGAGTAAGCTCAATACGCTGATTCGTAATGAAATCAATTGGGAGAATATGCAGGCCCCTTTGCGTAAGGTCTACACCGACAACTTTACCCAGCAAGAGGTCAACGACATGGTGGCTTTCTATCGCACGGAGTCGGGCAAGGCGATGGTTCGCAAGATGCCGACGGTAATGCAGCAAAGCATGCTGATGGCGCAGGAAAAAATGATGGGCCTGATGCCGCAGGTGCGTGAGATGGCGATGGCCTTCCAAGAGGAAATTCAAAAATCGCGCGGTGCGTCGGCGCAATAACGACGTGTTGAAGAGGGTGAGACATGGATAAGCGTACGTGGTTAGTGGTGGGATTGAGTGCGGGTTTAGTGGCTTGTGGAGGCGGTGGGAATGGTGATGGCTTGGGGTCGGGTTCGTATGGGCCGGATACCTTGG
>JBFHRI010000034.1:0-15931 GCA_041591755.1 Oleiphilaceae bacterium | reverse complement strand
TGGTGATATCCATCAGGATCAGGTCGAAGTGACCTTTTGCTTGCTTTGCGATCGCCTCCAGGCCATCACTGGCGGTCTCGACGCTCAGGCCCATGCGTTCCAGCATCAAGCGCCCGACCAGCAGGTTCACTTGGTTATCGTCGACCAGCAGAATGCGTCCATGACCCAGCAGGGCGGGCGTCTCAGCGTTCGAGATGGGGGGCGTGGCCGGCGCCTGGGAGGCCTTGACGGACAAACTCAGCGCAAAGCAGCTGCCGCGGCCGGGTTCAGAGCGAAAGCTCAATTCGCCCTGCATGAGTTCGGCGAGGCGATGACAGATATTCAGACCCAGTCCGGTATTGGCCTCGCCGCGGGCTGTATGCTCGTGCGAGGTCCAGAATGCGTCAAAGATATGCGGGCGCTGTTCGGCTGAAATGCCCACGCCGGTGTCTTCGACTTCGATGGTCAGGCGGTGTTGCTCGGGCTGTGCCAGCGGTATTGCTGAGACCTTGATCAAGACGCTTCCGTGTTCGGTAAATTTCACCGCGTTGCTCGCCAGGTTGAGAATGATCTGCCGGATTTTGCTGGCGTCGGCGAGCAGACGCATCGGTCCGCTGGCCGGGAGTTGCAGACGAACATCGAGTCCTTTTTCACGCGCTTTGGGCTGAATGATGTCGAGCACCGATTGCAGCAGGGTGTGCAGATCGAACGACTCTTCTTCAAGTTGCAGTTTGCCCGCCTGCATTTTTGAGTAGTCGAGGACGTAGTTGATGACGGATAACAGGTTTTTCGATGAGCTTTGCGCGACGCGCAGCAGCTGCTGAATTTCCTGTGCGGAGTCGGTGCCGTTGATCAGGTCCAGCGCACTGATTACGCCATTGAGGGGAGTGCGCATCTCGTGACTCATCACCGCAAAGAAATCCGATTGAATCTGGCGGGCGCGCTGGGCTTCATCTCGCGCTGCCCGCGCCTCCTGATTGGCGGTTTCCAGATCGCGCACCATCGCTTGCTGCGTGACCACGTAGAATTGGTGATCCAGCTGCGAATCATGGCGCGGATATTCAGCTATGGTCAGCATCATGTCGGGTTGATGACTACTGATCCACGACATCCAGGGAGAGCCTAGAAAAATAGCGTAAGGCTGCTCCGTGTCCTGCGGGATCACCAGCTGACCACGCAGCGCAAAGCGGCGGTCCTTGGCAATCAGTAGAAACAGCGCATGGGCGTTCTGGCAGATCTGCTCAAAGGAGTGCGCGCCATGCGGCCGGTGAATGTCGAACACCTCGAGTAAATGGGCCCCGGCCTTGGCTTGCGGGCAGCGCTTTTGCAGGGCGGCGCTGCTGTGCTCAAGGATCAAGTCCTGATTGAATGCCAAGGTCATGGTGAACAGTTGTTCAACCTGGGCCAACGACAGAGAGGGGGTCATCGCTTAACGCCTGCAGAGTTCGAGATGCACCCGCGCCTGGTCCCCCGTGGGGGAGTCGAGCATTTCAATCTTTTGCACCTGAATGTCCACCTGGAAGCGCTCTTGCATGCCCATCAGTAAACCGATGACGAAGGGGACCAGGCCGCGCCGGTAACTGACATAGTTCAAAATTGCCTGTGTTTCGTTCACGCGTTGCACACCAAATGACGGCGGTTTGAAGTCAATGAAGGTAGTGCTGATGCGATCATGCAGCAAGTCCAGATTTTCGAGAAAAGTCAGCAAGTCATCGCCTGCGGCCTGTAATAACGAATCGTAGCTGTCCGGCGCAAACTCGGCCATCCAGAATTGGCCGAAGGCCTTCAGGCATTCGTCAACCGGGGCGCCGAGCACCTCGGAAGTCGCACCGACCAGCGCATAGGTGATTTTGTCATCGTAACTGCGCATGCGCATAAAAGCATCGTCCGAAACCTGGGCGTGCTCCAGAATATTCTGCCAGGTTTGATCCCCGTGGTATTTGATAATCATTTCGTTGAGTGCGACGTGAATGAGTCCGTACATGGTATCGGTACCTTTTACGAGTGGGTGAACCAAGGGTTGTCCTTAGATGAAAAAGTCACTCAAGTGTCGATCCGCAAACAGGTCGATGCCGAGCCAGCTCTTGAGCATATACAGCGCTAAAAACAGCAGCGGTAAGAAAATAACTAGAGTGAGATAAAACAAAAATAACCCTCCCAGTGTTTTGCCCAGCAGGGCGCGCGCCTGTTCTTTCAAACGCGTCGCCACACGCGTGTCGCGCACCAGGCTCAGGTGCAGGTAGAACTTAATGAAATACAGGGGAATCGGGATCCGGACAGCAATAGCTCGTTGTTCGAGAGACGCGCTCGCACAGGCGGGCGCCATGAGCTCTTGGGCCTTGCTCGGGTCTGAACTCATGGTTGCGCTCGCACCGGAGCAGTGGTTTCCGCACCCGACCATTCGCCGAGTTTGCGAAGCAGCTGTGCCTTGTTGACCGGTTTCGACAGATAATCGTCCATCCCGGCTTCAAGATAACGCTCCTGATCACCTTTCATGGCATTGGCGGTCATGGCGATAATGGGGGTGTGGCGCATGCGCGCATTCTCGCGAATGTGAACGGTCGCCGTCACCCCGTCCATGCCCGGCATGAAAATATCCATCAGGATGATGTCGAAGTCCTGTTCTTCGCAGGCCCTGACTGCGGCCTCACCGTCACTCACCATGACGAGCGCATGGCCGGCACTTTCCAACATGGCACTGAACACCAGCTGGTTGGCCGGAGAGTCTTCAGCCAATAGTATTTTTAATTTTCTTGTGGTGGTTTGCTGGCGTTGGGGCGACCCGCCGTTTAGTGGGGGGTGCGATATTTTTTTCTGCGGCGCGCGCGCGAGTGGCAGGGAAAAACGGAAGGTCGCGCCCTCTCCGGCTGCAGACTCTGCGGCAATGCTGCCACCCATCAACTCGACCAAGCGTTTACAAATGGCCAGGCCCAGTCCAGTGCCTTCATGTGAACGCTTGGCGCCACTGTCCAACTGACTGAAGGGCTGAAACAGGTTTTCGGCTTGCTCCGGGTCAAATCCAATGCCGCTGTCGGTCACCGCAAATTCCCATAGGGCTTCGTCGTCATTCAGTGCGTGATACGAGGCACGCAGCACGATCTTGCCCTGTTCAGTGAATTTAACGGCGTTAGATAGCAGATTAAAAAGAATCTGCTGCAGTCGCATGCTGTCGCCGATAAATTCCTCAGTGGCCGTGGGTTGAATATCGGTTTCCAACACAATCCCTTTTTCGGCAGCGATCGGACGCGTCAGTTCAACCACATTATTCACGGTGTCGAGTGGATTGAAGGGGGCCTGATCCAGGGCCAGCTTATTCGACTCCATTTTGCTGATATCGAGAATTTCATTGAGGATGTGCAACAGCTGGGTTGCAGATTGATGTGCGGTGCTAAGCAGCTTGTGTGTCTTCTCGGGCAGCGTGTCGCCCTCGGTCACCGTTTCCAGCAGGCCCAGAATCACATTCATGGGCGTTCTGACCTCGTGACTCACGGTTGCTAGGAAGTTGCTTTTGGCGAGATTGGCGGCTTCAGCACGGTCACGCGACAGGGACAGTTCTTTCTCATTGTATTTCAGTTCGGTGATATCCACCGCGAAACAAACCGTGCCCCCGCCGCGAATCGGACGCTCGACCACGCGCACCCATTTGCCCGAGTCGAGCGGCTCTTCAAGGGTCAGAAAGCCGCTGCGGTGAAAATCCATACGCCGCTGCACGAACTGCTCGATCGGTTCAACGTCGGGGTTGAAGCGTTTGAATTGCCCCTGGCGACAGCCGTAGCGCAGAATATCTTCATATCGCTCGCCAACGGCAATGGCCTCGCCACTACTGCTAAACAACGACTTAAAGCGTTCATTGTGAGTGACCAGTCGATCCTTGGCATCAAAAATCACAAAGCCATCGGGCAGCGCTTCTACGGCATCACGAAACAGAATCTGTTGCTGTTGCAGGGCCTCGGTGGTGCGCTCAACCGTCTGTCGTAGCTTTGCCGGTAGGCGCAACAGCAAATAAGACGAGATGCTAAAAAACAACCCCAGCACGACCACTGAAGCCCAGAAAACTTCCTGGCCGGGCCAGCCTTTCAGGGTATTTTCGGGCGTGCCAATACTGATCTCCCAGCTGCCTGCCGGGAGCGAGACTTCGGTACTGGTCAGGCGCTTGTTAATGATCGACGCGTCGCCATAAAACGGAGCGCCCAGTCCACCCTTGGCGTCTTTGCCACGAATGGCAATCTGTGCGTCCTGGCCATCCGCATTCAGCCCCACCTGTTCAAAAAAATGGTTGAGGTCAATAAGCACCGTGCCGAAACCCCAAAAGCGCTCCTTGTCTGCCTGGCCTTCGTACAGAAAAATGGGCAGGCGACCGATCAGGGCTGTGCCGCCCTGGATCAGGTTGAGCGGACCCGCGAGCCATATTCGGCGTGCTTTGATGGCGTCTTCGGCCGCCTCACGGCGGCGCGGATCCCCAAATAGATCGTGTCCGATTGCAGCCTGGTTGGTGGCCAATGGCCACACATGTTGCACAACGCCTTGCGGGGCTAGCTGCAGGCTTCGAATACCGGTGCGCTGATCCCCCAAGGACTGGGCAAAGGTTTGAAATTGCGCATCCGTGAACTCCTGATCGGAATGCACCAGCCCTGCCAGACCCTTGGTTAGATAAAGTCGCGCATTGAGTTCGGTTTCCATTTTGCCGCGCAGGTTGGCGGCAAACACTTCGGCCTGCCGCACCAACTCTTCGCGCTCGCTTTGTAGCTGACGCAGGTGCCACTGGTAGGCGGTCCAGAGGAAGGCCATAAAGATCAGTAGCGCAATCGTGGCCGCGGCCCCCCGACGACTCGGCCATTTGAAAAAGGCTTCGCTACGCGTGCTGTCGGCAGTGGCATTCGCCTGCTTTAGCTGAGGCTCTGGCTGAGTGCCGGGCGTTTGTTCCATCCGCAGCATCTGTTCGATCTGATCGGCCAATGCATGCATTTTGCCTGCCTCAGCCGCGCTCAACTGTCGGGGTTCCCGGTCAAGCACACACAGGGTTCCCAACGCATGCCCATCGGGGCCATGAATGACGCGGCCCGCGTAAAAGCGAATGTGAGGCTCACCGGTGACCAAGGGGTTGTCATGAAAGCGCTCATCGGCTTGCGCATCCTCCACCACCATCAACCCCTGAGTGTTGTCACAGATGGCATGCCCGCAAAACGAAATATCACGCGGTGTTTGGGGCGTGTCTAAGCCGCGCGCTGCTTTGAATACCTGGCGCTCACGGTCCAGTAGGCTCACTACTGCGATCGGCACCTGCAGCGCCTGCTGGGCTGCACGAGTAATTTGATCAAAACGTTCGTCGCTGACGGAATTCAGCAGCCCCAATTTATAAAGTGCGTGCAGGCGTGCCTCTTCGTTTTGCGGGGTGGGCGCTTTGATCATGGGCGGTTACCTAAGTTGTGATTGAGCGGCTCCGAGGTGGTCGGGCGGTTCGACTGCGACCAAAAAAATGGAGCGTAACGTCGCTTTAGGTGACACCAAAGCGTGTGCCAGCGATGGCTGCGCGAAGCGCGCTGTAGTTCGATCGCGAGCAACTCTTGCAATGCAGGCTCGGTATGGCTTGCCAACACGTCGGCCACACTAAACGCGCCAATCGGTAGCGCTTGGTAGACCGGTTGCCACGGCGTTTCTGTGCTCACAGCGGTGTCGTTTGCGGCCTGCTGGGCCGGTCGGCCGAACAGACGTAAATGGCCTTGAAGCACGCCAAATAAGCGCGCCAACCAGTTCAGTGGGCCATCGCAGTCTGCAACACCTAGCGTACGGAACGGTCCACGGTTACCGTGTAGCTCGCGGATACCCAAGCTGCCCCGGCGTTGCTTCAAGCACACTAAAAAGAGTTGCAGGCACCCGATGGGGAGTAGACATAAGGTCAGCAGTAATGCGCTCAGACGCTCGACCCAAGGCGTTTGTTCGCAGTGGGCGTCTGCGTTGACGGCAGAGATCAAAAACGCGTCGCTGATCGGGATCGTAATATCTAAATCCACGCGAATGATCCGATCATTCATGACGATGGCTTGGTTCAAGGCCAAACCCTCACCGACATAGGTATTATCCATCACAATAGTGTCCTCCATCACCACGCCACTGTCGATGACGCAGTATTGTCCAATTACAACATCGCCGTGACATTTAGCGGACTCTGCAACGCGACTGAAATGGCCCACACTAAGGCGACCGGAATCGACACTAACCGCTCGTGCACTGGCCTGTATGCCCAGTCGGAGGCGCTCGTCTGCGGCTAGACCCCGCGTGGCTGAGTCCTCTCGGTTGGCTTGTAAGGCTCTTTCATAATAGTCGCGGATCGAGGCTAGTCGATTGCATTTTTTTCCCGGCACGGCATTTTCACCGGGCCAGGCCAGTCTGTTCAGTGCCCCGGTTGCGGCTGCGGTGCAAAGGTAAGCCGCGTTAAACGTCTCTGGCTCGCGGGGATGCAGGACATCGCCACGCAAGGCATAGAAGGACGCCGGCAGGCGTGCGCCGAGCTTGTGCAACAGCCGGGCGGGACTTTCACCGCGCGCACGGTGCAAATAGGTGATGTGCAGACTCCAACGTTCGCCCGAGCCGAAATGCGCTCGAATCGCTTCGGATTGCAAACCGACCACCAAAAAAATATGTGTCACGTGGCACTGCTTGAGCTGTTCAATCGTATGTTCCAGAACCGGCTTGCCACCGATGGGCAGTAAAGCGGGGACGTAAACTTCATTCAGCGGGCTGAGCTCATACCCGGTGCGGTCAGCAAAAACGATGGCGTGCATGGTTCGGTTCCTTTTTGTCTCAAACAATTCGCATGACGCGTCAGCACGCGCCTTTGCCACTCAATACGATCGGGATGGTTTTGAGTATCAGTTTCAAGTCAAGCCAGAAACTGCGGCGCCGCAGGTAGCCGATGTCGAGCTGCGCCTGTTCGGCAAAGCTGATATCGGAGCGGCCGGAAATGACCCAGGGCGATGTTAGGCCCGGAACGCTATCGAGGCGCTCGCGTTGCGCCAGCTCATAACGACTCAGCTCGTCATACAAGGCCGGACGCGGGCCAACGACCGACATCTCGCCGATCAGCACGTTGAACAGTTGCGGTAGCTCGTCAATGGAGTAGCGGCGAATGAATTTACCGACACGCGTCACGCGCGGATCATTCCTGACCTTGAAGGTCACGCCGTCGGCCATTTCATTCATGGACTCAAGCTCCTGGCGTCGCGCTTCTGCGTCTTGGTACATGGAGCGAAATTTCCACATTCTGAAGGGGCGGGCACGCAAGCCGGCGCGCCGCTGGCTATAGAAGACCGGGCCCGGGGAGTCGAGCTTGATGGCCAGCGCAACCAGTAAAAAAATGGGAGACAGCATCAGGAGACCGTAGCCGGCCAGCACGATGTCGGTCAGCCGCTTGCTGCGACTGTCCGAGATCAATTGCCAACGGTAGCGCCAGCGCATCAAGCGTGCTTTGAGCGCCGCGCGCCACTGCCGAGGCTGCGCGAACAGTCGTTGCGGGAAATGATGGCGGCTACGCCGTGCGACGCATTGCTTCAGTACGCGAGAGAGATAAAGCGGGTTGCCAATCAAGTAGCGTCGCCACATACGCTTGGGTTCATGGTACAGGCGTGCCATCCACTCAATGCCCAGTCGCCGCATCCACAAGGGCGCACGCGCAATGCGATCGGAGTAGAAGTCGAACAGTCCGCCGACGGCCAAATTCAGGCGTGTATTGAGTTGCCCTCGATGTTCGGCCAGCCAAAGCTCCTGCGTCGGCACGCCCATGGCGCACAACAGCACCTTTGCACCACTACGGTTAATGTCAGAAATGACCTGCGCCGTCGCTTCCGCCGGAAAATAACCGTGCTGGCTACCGGCCACCTTGAGTGCAGGAAAATGGCACTGGATCCATTCTGCCACGCGTGCCGCAACACCTGGGTGACCGCCCAGTAAGTACACAGACGTGTTTTCTTGCTCAAATAGCGCACACAGATGTGGGAAGAGGTCGGTGCCATTGAGGTTGGCTTGCAGCGGGTCTTTCTGTAGTTGGCAGCCGAGTTTGATGCCGCTGCCATCAGGTAGCACTAAGCCGGCACGGCGCAATGCATGGCGATAACGCGTGTGCTCATAGGCTATATTTAAGCAGTGGGCATTGACAAAGAATAGATTGCTGGACAAGTCGGCATGAATGCGTTGACGGATCAATGCCAGCGCTTCATCGTAACTCACATTCGCGAAAGGGATGCCGAGCAATTCGCTCTTGCGCGAGGGCTGAGGCACGGCACCTTCCAGTCGCACGGCAACGTCAGAGAAAACGAGCGGTTGTGGAGTCATAATTACGTTCCTGAACGAGCGAAAATAGGAAAATGTCTATGTAACGTAGTCCAAATAGTGTGCCAACTTGGTATAAGTGTTAAAAGTTCAATAAAAACAGTTGGATAGGTTTGTTTTTTTGGTTTGAAAGTATGATTGCAGGTACATCTGCGATATGGGTAGATGTACGGCATGCAATCTGCTTTGCAATTTGCAAGGCAGATTGTTCGAGTACGCGCAAGCGACCTTCAGAGGTGGCCTGAGGTAAGTCCTAGTACACGGGGCGATCGGCTGCGATGCGCAGTTTTTGAAAGCCGCCGATGCAAGCGCTGGCTTGTTGTTCGATCAGTCGGTACAAGGCCGGAGACAAGCGCAGCACGCTGGAAGCGACGAGCGTCAATATCGAGCGCGTGGGTTCTCGCAGCAGGATGCGCCAGTCGCAGGCGAGGGCTCGGCGGCAGAGAAGCAACGCCGCCTTGCCATCGTGTAGACGAATTGCCTGGCGCGCCAAATAGCGTAATTGGAAGGCGCGTGCGTGCTGACCATGTTGCGCGACAAAGCCAGGGGCATAGCGTGCAGTCAGGATGCGCATCTGCTCCCAGGATTCGAGTTGCTTAAAAATGCTGGCCGAGAGCCCACCGCTGTTGAGACGGTAATAGGTCAACGCCGCCGGAATGCCCTCAATTTTCCAATAGGTGGTGAGGGCGATACGCATCCAGCATTCAATGTCTTCGGACTGGCGCAAGGTGCTGTCAAAGTAACGGCTTTCTGGGACGCCATCGAAGTCTGCCATGTAGGCAATTTCTTCCAGGGCTTCTCTGCGAATTACCGGTGCGGAGCCATTACCAATCGGATTTCGAGCGAACAAATAGCGCGGCGTGATATTTTTGAGTCGGGGCATTTGATAGCAACCCAGGCTGTTACCGGCTTCGTCGATGAACTCCGAGCGACTGAACGAGAGGCCGACGCGGGGATTTTGGTGGAGGTGTTGCACATGACGCCGCAGCTTGTTGGGGTGCCAGCAATCATCCGAGTCTAGAAAGGCGATCAACTCGCCCTGCGCATGACGAACACCGCTATTGCGTGCGCCCGCTAGACCGCGATTGACGCGATGGGAAATGATGCGAATGCGCGGGTCATCGAATTGACGGCAAATCTCGATACTGCGATCGGGAGAGCAGTCATCGACAATAAGCAGTTCAAAATCCTCATAACTTTGATCCAAAACCGATTGCACGGCCTGGGCAACAAATTTTTCGACATTGTAAACGGGCATGACGACGGAGACTTTCATCTTTCTTCAACCTCGTGTGGTAGCGGCATAAGGAGTGGGTTCTGTACAAGCATTGGCGTGTGCCATAGGGTCGCTAGATGCGTGCTTGCGCGGCAGCGATTGGTATATCTGATTCAGCGTTTTGGTGATTGCTGGCCATGAATAGCACTGTTCAACTTTGCGTTTGCCCGCTTGGCCCATACTGCGTTTCAGGGATTTGTTCGAAAGAATACGTTCGATCTTCTCAGCGATGTTGACCGGGTTGGGGGGGCACAGAAAGCCGTCGTTACCGTGCTCTACAATGCTGCGGAGTACCGGAATATCGCCCGCAATGACGGGTTTTCCAGCCTGCCAGGCCTCGAGATACACTACGCCAAGACTTTCTTTGACCGAGGGCACGCAGAGCAGGTCACAGGCATGGATTGCACTGCTCTTAAGGGCCTGACAGGGCGACTCAATCACCGTGATTCGCGGTTCATGCAGTTTGGCGAACCACGCACGGGAGGCTTCGGTTTGAGGCCCAAAAAATACAAAATGTACATTCGGTTGGCGTTGCCAAACCTGACGTGCGGCCTCTAGTACATGATGGAAGCCTTTGTGCTCATCATGGCGACCCAAAAATAACACCATTGGATCGCGGCCAATCTGATAAGTCGCGCGAAAATTCAGGCGAGAAGGTGTTGCGTTCAAAAGTGGACCCATGGGGCAAACATGGATTTTTTCGCGTGCGACGCCGAGACCGGCTAACCAGGTTTTTTCATGCGCGGTCAGCGCGATCACGGCATCGGCCTCTTGGTAAAGCCGACGCAGACGTGGCGTTGTCCAAGCACTGCGCGGACCATCACAGGTGCGCGCCAGCGGGGTGAAAACAAAGGGCACACCAAGTTTCTTAGCGGCTGCGCAGGAGGCTTCCGACACCATCGTCATGCCGCTGTAAACGTTGTGGATGACATTGCTGTCGCGGCCTGCCGCGATCATCGCTTGCGTGGAAAAGCGGCGCACCAGCAGGTTGAACAATGGGCGTACGATGCGCCAGCGTGGATAGCATGTGGCTAGCAGGTTTAGAGGGCGCTTGAGAAAACCTTGGTAGGGTTGTTGGGTGATCGTCACTTGGTCATCGCGAAACTGGCGCTCGGGTGCGCTGAGAATGGCGAGCTCATTAGACATATCCTGGGCACTGGCATGACAGAAAACCGCCGTTTGCGTACCGGATGCCTGTAAATTGCGCACCATCTCGCGCGAGTGTAACTCGGCGCCGCCAATGGCCGGCCAATAACGCGCAATGGTCAGCAGAACGCGACCGCGGGAGGTCGAACGTGGCTGCTCGGATACAGGGGTAACTTGATGATCAGACATGGTTTGAGGTCTCCTTGTGGGCGGGAGTGATCGAATGAGTGGGTCGGTCTTGGCAAACAGACTGAGTGTTCTGCGGCTCATTGTGCGCGATGCCCAGACATAACAGGGCAGGCCAGATCAGGTAGGCGAGGATTTCGAGGTTCTCACCAAGGGTGTACAGGGCGAGTAGACTCAGGCAGCAAAGCGCTGGACGGCTCACGCCTGAAGCCCGCAGTTGCAGCAACAGTGCAGCGGCAGAGATCAGCATGGGCAGCGCCAGCGCGACGACGCCAACGATCCCCTTCACAAATAGCAGTCCATACCAGGTATGGTGACTGCCGATCGGCATGTATTCGACCAGGTGTGGGCCGCGTTCGACCACACCGTGCCCCCATAAAGGTGCCTCATTCTGCCAGCGTTCGAAGGCGATGCGAGCCAAGGTTTCACGGACCCGGGTGGAAGCCGCGCGTGCGGCCTTCAATGCTTCCATCGAGCTTTCCAGGGTTGTGGTGAGCCAGGGCCCAACAAGGGCAAATACATAGGCCAGTACCGCGGTTGCAAACGCGCTCAAGGGGGCGCTGAAGCGTTGCATGAACCACCATAGTCCAGCGATGGCGATCAGGCAGACGGCGCCCAGGCGTGATTGCGACATGGCCACCATCAAGATACTGGCGAAGATGCCTCGACGTTGCCAATAACGATCTTTTTCTGCCAACGCAAAGACGAAGAAAATATTGGCCACGAAGCCCAGCGCGGGCGCCCAGGGGGTAAATAGCCGCCAGCGTGGCAGGCCGCTCTGTGGATCAATTTCGTATAAAGACAGCGCAAAAAATTCCGGGCCCGGCCCTCCGACGGCTTGCAGTGGCGACACGTACAGTGTTTCCGGTAGGCGCAGCAGCCAGGCGGCGATAAACAGCGGCGCCAGCCACAGGGTCTGACGACACACCACCATGGCGGCGCGGAATAACAGCTGTGGGCGAATATTTAGCGTACCGGCCAGCGGAAAAATGGCCAGCAGTGCCCAGCCTTTGGCCCAGCCAATGCTTGATTTGATCAACTGACCCGCACCCAGGCGGTAGTCGAGGTGACCCAGCACCAAACTCAGCAACATCAGCAGCATCCCCAAGACCCAGACGCGTAGCGGCCAGGGAACGGGCTGTAGCGGTTGGTCGCCGCGCCATTGCTGCCATTTGCGTTGCAGCACGCGCAAGGCCAAGAGCCAGCCGATCACCGGCCCGGCGATATACAGCGCCCCCAAGAGATAGAGCGGATAGAGGGCGGTCAGACCGAACCAGACTATCCGTTCTTCAGGGCTTTCTGGAGAAAGGGCTTGCGTAGCCATAGCAATGTCATTCCAATCCAAAGGGCGAGCGTACTGACCACACCACCGGCGAGGGCATGCAGTCGTTTACGACCATCCGGGCGTTCCGGCAGGGTCGGGTGTGCCAGCATTTGCAGTAGGGGATACGAGGCAAAGCGATCACTCTTGCCGATGTCCTGTTTGGCCAGTGCGGTGGTGAACACGGCGGTCGCAACTTGTTGTTTACGCGCCAGATCTTCGAGGTGCACGGCGTCATCGGCATTGTCATCAATACGTTGTGCCAGACGCTCGATGGCAAGGGCCGTCACGCGCAGCTGTTCCTGCAGGCCTGCCTGATCAGCAATCAGCGTGACCAAGTCGTTCAATACAGCACTGTCGAGACGATTGCCGCCCCATTCAATCAGCTCAGCGGTCGAAGCCTTGGGGTCCTGTATCAGTTTGCGGCCGCGGGCGGTGAGTTTCGCATCGACGGTGTCGTGGGCCACGCGTAGGTGCCGGTATTGCGGATGATCGGGGCCCCAAACGCCATTGAGCGAGGACATCTGCGTATGAATATCGGCGTGACGATGCAGTTGCTCTTCGAATACCGGATCATTGCGCAGGAGTAGCGCCTTGGTGACCTCCTGCTGCTGCAGATGCGCACCGTGCAGCAGGGCGTCCATGCGTTTGCTGATAAAACTTAGGCGCGCCTCAAGCGCTTCATGTTCCAGTCGTTTTTCTTCCAGTTGCTGAACTAGCAAATTGAAGTGTTCGAGTGACAGCACCCCGGCATTGATCTGGTAGTCAAGTTTGTTCTTCTGGCTGTCCTCCAGCTTTCTACTGAATTCGCCCAGTGCATCCAGGCTGGATTGCACGATCATTTCGGACTCGCGGTCGCGCAGGATGTCCAGTTGTGTCTGCAGGCTTTGGTACAGCGCCTGCGCTTTGTCGTAGGCTTCCTGTGCAGTGTTGCCGGCAACTTCAAATTCCATCAACGAGGTTTGATCGATCAGCTTGATTCGGGGCTTGCCGAAATCTTGCAGTGACAGTTCGAGCTGCTGCGCGGCGCGGGTCAGCACCGGTTGGCTAAGCGCCAGGTGCTTGTAATTGACCTTGGGGTCCAGCGCCGAGCTGCCGAAGGGCGAGGTCGCTGTGGCCGAGGCCTGACCAATGCTGTCGAGGCTGACCGAATGTCCCTTGCCGACGCCCGGGAGTATCAGTGTCCACTCGCTCAGGTAGCGTGCTGGCTGCAAAGACAGGAACAGGCCGATGCTGGTCCAGATAAACAGCGTGAATCCAATAACGATAATCAGATACAAGCGCTTGCGATCCTGCGGGGTCAGGCGGCTGCCATTGACCAGCGCACGATACAGCAGGCTGTGCGAGGTCTGGTTGGAAGAAGGCTCATGCATCGTGATCACCGGAATAGGGGCAGCGGGAAGAGGATTTCGCCAATCGTGCGGGCGATGTCGCGCAGATTGGTGATTTCGGAGTCGTAACAGACCACGCTGTCATTCGGCATCAGGTAGGGATTGACCTGGGGGTTGTAAGCGCTGCGCAGCAAGTCCTCGATTTCGCGCTCAATCGTCACCGGTGTTTGACGCATTGGGTCCTGGGTCACCAAAACTACGCGGCGTGCGCTGTTGGTCGCTGCAGTACCACCGGCACAGTTGCCGGAAACGGCGGCGGTGTGTAGGCGCGAACCATAGGGCAGGCTGGTGGCATGCGGACCCACCGCTGAGCTGGCATTGTTTTCGGCAGGCACCGTCAAGTTCGAAATAAACACCCGCAGCCCCGGCGGCGTGATTGGCGAAGGCGCGATGAGATGTTCCTGCGGCAGACCGATGCTGGGTACCCGAATAAAATCGCCGTGCATCAGGCTCGGGTCCTGGGCGGGAAAGCCGGTGGTCAGGCCGCGTAAATCAACCGTTATTGTGCCGGTTGCGCGAACGATTTCGATGCGACTAATGTCGGCATCGGGTCGCACGCCCCCTGCGGAGCGAAGTGCCGCCGAAAGTTTGCGATCCAACGCCAGCATTTGGCCTTGCGTGTTGAAAGGCTCATTCGGGACTTGCGGGTTGCGCCCATGGATCACGACCTGACCGTCGTTAAAGACCGCGCCATTCACAAAAACCGTTACCGGCGCCCATTCCTGCACCGTTATGCTGGCTCGCGCCATGCCCGGGCGAAAGATTCGATGATGTTCCAGGTTGGTATTGATCAGCGCTTCCAGCTCATGCGGCTGCGTGCCATAGGCTGGAATAGCGGGCAGATGAGGCAACTTCAGATAGCCATTCATGCCAATTTCGTAAATCCCGCTGAAGGTCGCTTCATGATCATCGAAGAAGCCGCTGTCCCAACGACTGCCCGGCAACCAGATACGCACACGATCGCCTGGCGAAAGTCCTGGAGCCTGTTGCATGGCCGGGTGCACCAATGAAGCGTCATAGCTTGTGGGCAGGGACTGCTGGGAGGATAACTCGGGCAGATAATCCTGCTGGGGGCCGACATGGGCCCAGCCTTGCGGGGCTCGGTCACTGGTCTGTGCCAGCCAGTGCGCGGGATAAGGGAGTTCGCGAGTCTCGGGATGCCCCACATTAGGGGAGGCACACCCCCCGATATGGAGGGCGGCCATCAAACCGCTCAAGTACACAGCGAGGCTTCGCATCATGCCTCCACAGCAGGATTTTGCAGATCAGACAACGCATTCTGTTGGTCTTCGTAAATATCCAGAATTTCGTGCAAGCGAGTCAGTTCTAACAAAGCTCTGACATGGATGGTGGGTGAGAGCAGGGCAATCTTGCCCTGAGGTTGCAGGTGTTTATAAATCGCCACCAGCACGGCCAAGCCGCTCGAATCGATAAATTCGCAGGGCTTCATGTTTAGCAAAATATGCTGAAAACCATTGGCCAATAGTTCACGCAGGGCGTGCTTCACCTCATCGGCATTGGCCAGGGTAATGTCTTGCGGTAGATCGACCATAATCACTGACGCATACGGCTGGTTTGTCAGAGTCATTGCATACACCTCTTGTGGGTTGCTCGGGTTGGGCATTGGGTAGCCCGCCACAAGGTATTACCAAAAAACATGCCAGTTTTTATGGTCTGTATCTATCTGAAATATAAGATAAAAAAATCTTATAGATTTGAGGCGCAGGGTATTCGCAAAATGCGAATCAATTTGCTTAGCAGCTTCGCGAGGCCGCTAAGGGCGTCGATAACACGCACATAAAAAAGCCCCCATGCAGGGGGCTCGTTAAGGCTCTTGTCGAGGCGTTTGTCGGCATGCGTGCGCGTCAAGGCAGATGTTTTTTGAGGATCAGGGTATTCATGCCCATCCAATGGTTGTAGCACACGTCATCCATATAGTGGCGGATAATGTGCCAACCGCGTCCCGAGAGTGCGGTTCTGGCTACACATACGGTCGCTTCGGGCGGTTTGAATAGTGGCGACCAATAGACAAAGCTCAAGATCAGCTGGCGCCGCCAAAAAGAAAAATTGACCTGTATAAATTCACTCGAACCTTGTTTGGGGCTGTGTTCGATGATGTTGTTCAGGGTCTCGGCAACGACCAAGCGACACTGAAAATTGAAGGTATCGCTGGTATCCAGCGCACGACAAAATGAGTGCAGCCGGCGTGTGATGTCTTGAATGGCTGAGGCCTGGTAGGCAATGGATAGGGTACTACCTTTCATTGGACGGTTCCTCGTTCAGGCGTTGGCAATAAGTGCTGCAGGG
>JBFHRI010000033.1:0-16063 GCA_041591755.1 Oleiphilaceae bacterium | reverse complement strand
GATTTCACGCCACCCACCAAGCTGACATAGACATCTTGGTCGCCACAGTGAATGCCGCCATGTCGATGCAACACCGCCAGCAACATTGAAAGGCGATTCTGATCCACCCCCAGGGCGACCCGCTTCGGGTAGCCTGCTGCACTGGCATCGACTAGTGCCTGCAGCTCGACCAGCAGAGGGCGGGTACCTTCCCACAAGACCGTCACCACGCTGCCTGGCAACAAGTCCTCGGCACGACTGAGAAAAATTGCGCTGGGGTTTTTAACCTCGACCAGGCCCTTTTCCAGCATGGCAAAGATCCCCAATTCATTGACCGCACCAAAACGATTTTTAATGCCGCGCAAGGTGCGAAAGCGGGAGTCCTCTGAGCCTTCCAGCATGATCGAGCAGTCAATCATGTGCTCAAGCACCTTGGGCCCAGCGATCATGCCATCTTTGGTCACATGGCCTACCAAAAACAACACCATGCCACTCTGTTTGGCGATACGCGTCAGGCGTGCCGCACAATCCCGTACCTGCGACACGCTCCCTGGGGCCGAATCCAAGGCTTCGCTAAACATGACCTGAATACTATCGACAACCAAGACACGGGGCTGCATGCGCGCAATCATTTGCTCGATTTGCTCGAGGTTTGTCTCAGAGTACAAATTTAGCGCGGGCGCTGAGAGCCCCAAGCGTTTAGCTCGCATCGCGACCTGCTGCAGCGATTCCTCGCCGGTGACATACAGCGTGCTCATGGTGGCCGCCAGCGCGCAGATCGTCTGCAACAGCAAGGTGCTCTTCCCGGCGCCCGGATGCCCCCCAATCAGTATCGCCGAACCCGGCACCAAGCCACCTCCCAGCACGCGATCAAATTCCTGCATCCCTGAGGAAAAACGCGGCTGTTCGGACAGCGCGACCTGATCTAAAGACAACACTTCAGAAGAGGTTCCTGCAAAGCCCGCATCAGTGCCGACGCGTGCCGCCGGTTTAATTTTGGCCGAGCGAAACTCCTGCAGGGTGTTCCATTGGCGACATTCCGGGCACTGACCCTGCCATTTATTGCTATCTGCACCACACTCGGTACAGACGTATTGGATTCGTGACTTAGACATGGGCACTCCAAAAACAAGCAAGCCCCGCTTTCACGGGGCTTGAACAGTTAGCCGCTTGATCACGACTTATAGCGGTCAAAAATCTTCGAGCTTGGTTGAATCCAGATAGCGATCCATCAGATCTGTCCAGGAGATTTGGTAATTCAGTGTGTAGTCGGGGAAGTTGTTCCCATCCTTATCGCCTTCCGGCGCAACCAGCACATCCAAAAAGTATCCATCCAAAGGCACGACGTTGATAGACTCAGTATTACGACCCGTAATCAGGAAATTACCTTCGTGCAAGAACGGCTGCCCCTGCTGCCCCACGAAAGACGTCACCGTCGTGAGCTGCACATTGCCGATGCCGTCCAGCTTGAGCAAACCACCGATGTTGTAAGAGTAGGTGCCATGCTCCTGACTGACGACTTTTACGACATCTGCATCTTCGAAGTAATTGGTATAGCTCAACGCGCCCTGCTGCACACGCACCGAAAAATCACTTTGTTCAAAACGATTGGTCGTGCGCACGAGTTCTTCCGATTGCTTGGACAGCGTGACCGTACCGTTCATCCAAACACTAAAATCTTCGCGTTCAAATCCAAAGTCACGCAGTGTAGCCTGTGCCTTACGATAATAAGAATGGCAGGCCGCAACACGCTCAAAACGATCCGCAAAGCGATAGACAATTTGCCCGTCGATCGTTGCCGCGTATTCGGGGAACTGCCCCTCAGGCGTAAAGATCACGATAGCCTTATCATCCAGGTCGATCAGACCAATATCTTCGGTCACCAGCTCAGTTTCAAAGGCGTCATTAGTGACCTCTCGCGTAATACGCACCGCCTTGTTTCGACCAAACAGCACGAACTGAATAAACTTGCCGGACCCGGTGATTAGCTTAACCTTGGCGGTGCTTTTGACGGGCGCAGGAGGCTGCGCCATCAACGCTGCAATCTCGTCTTTGATTTCCAGTTGATCGGCTAACTCGGTCACACAGGTCTGCGTATCGACCGGCTGATAACTGCGGTTATAGCCTTTGAAATCGGTATAACGATAGTCAATCTGACCATGATAAACATGCCCATTACCGTGATCACAGGACTCATAAACCGCGCGTAATGAGGTCTTGACCGGAAATTTTGGGTTATCGGTAGGTTCATCAAAGCGGTAGGTAATGCGGCCGGATATGCGACACGCGCGTTCAAAACGACTGATACGTTCAGCGCTCTCCCCCGGCTCCAGCGGCAATACCACAGCCGTTGCCGCCAAATCAGCGCGGTCAGGCAAATCAAAAAGCGGCGCATGGATCGGCGCCAACCAAGCCGACTGCGCGACCATCGAGACAATGTCTACTGAGTTTTTATGGGTGATATCGGCACTGCGCTCATTGCCGCCAAAGGGCCTGTCATCCGCACAGGCCCACAATAGCGCCGAAAGGAGCAGCACCGACACGGGTCGAGCTCGCATCAAAACGTAAGAAAGGGAATTAAGTCGTTTGACAGTACGCGGCATCATAGATCCCAAAATGATGGACTTAGCCACCGGATTCTATGCGATTGGCCAAATCGGGGGAACGCTCAAGCGCGCCAAATGTGACGAGTCTGTCGCTTTATGTTACGAAGCACTTCAACCTTGATGGTAGGAGGCACTCAGCTCATGCACTGCATCGACAAAATCGCGGGCCCGCTCAGGCTCCACAAACTGATGGATACCATGCCCGAGATTGAATACGTGACCCGAGCCCGGTCCATAAGATGCCAGAATACGCCCAACTTCTTGGCGGATGCCGGTCGTATCCGCATATAACACACAGGGGTCCATATTGCCTTGCAAGGCCACCTGATGCCCGACGCGGGATCGCGCCTGGCCAATATCCTGCGTCCAATCTAGCCCCAGTGCATCGGCCCCGGCCTGGGCCATCTTTTCTAACCACAAACCGCCGCCCTTGGTGAATAAAATCACGGGGACTTTGCGGCCACGAGCTTCGCGCTTAAGACCTTGCACAATGCGCTGCATGTATTGCAATGAGAACTTCTGGTATGCATCGTCGCTCAGAACGCCGCCCCAGGTATCAAAGATCTGCACGGCCTGGGCGCCGGCTTCAATCTGTGCATTGAGGTAGACGGTGACCGAATCGGCCAACACTGAGAGCAACTGATGCATCACCTCGGGCTGGCTGTACAGCATGCCTTTGACGTAACGGAAGTCCTTGGTACTGCCCCCCTCGACCATATAAGTGGCCAGCGTCCAGGGGCTACCTGAGAAGCCAATCAATGGCACGCGTCCATTTAACTCGCGCGCAATCGTGCTCACAGCCTTCAAGACATAGTCGAGATCACGCGCGACATTGACGACCTTGAGCGCTGCCACATCGGCCTCGGTGCGGATGATCTTGCGAAATCGTGGCCCTTCCCCCGACTCGAAGTAAAGCCCCAACCCCATGGCATCCGGAATGGTCAGGATATCCGAGAACAGGATGGCTGCATCGAGGGCAAAGCGCTCGAGCGGCTGCAAGGTGACCTCACAGGCCAACTCAGGGTTCATACACAGACTCATGAAGTCGCCAGCCTTTTCGCGCGTTGCACGATATTCTGGCAGGTAACGACCGGCCTGACGCATCATCCAAACGGGCGTGCAATCCACGGGTTCCCGCATCAGGGCGCGCAAAAAGCGATCGTTCTTCAACTCAGTCATCACAGCCATCCAACTCAGACACGAAGAGGCCTACACCTCGAGAAAATCCAAAATACCTTCAGCAGCCTGGCGCCCTTCAGCGATCGCTGTCACCACCAGATCGGAACCCCGCACCATATCGCCACCGGCGAAAATCTTTGGGTTGCTGGTCTGGAACGGGAATTCGCCTGCTTCCGGCGCGACCACCCCACCCCAGTCATTGACCTTGACCGACACCGCCGACAACCAGTCTGGCGGACTGGGACGGAAACCGAAGGCAATCAATACCGCATCCGCTGGCAGGATTTCCTCGCTGCCCGGAATCACTTCCGGACGACGCCGACCTTTCTCATCGGGCTCACCTAATTTGGTTTCTACCACTTTAACGCCTTCGACTTTGCCATCACCCACGATGGCGACAGGCTGACGGTTAAACAGGAAGCGCACCCCTTCTTCACGCGCATTTTGCACTTCCTTGCGCGAACCGGGCATGTTCTCTTCATCACGACGATAGGCACAGGTAACGCTGGCCGCCTGCTGGCGGATCGAGGTCCGGTTGCAGTCCATGGCGGTATCACCACCACCCAGAACGACCACCTGCTTGCCCGCCATGTTAATAAAATCTTCCGGATTCTTTTCAAAACCGAGTCGACGATTAACGTTGGATATTAAGAATGGCAGCGCATCGTAAACACCAGGCAAATCTTCACCCGGGAAGCCGCCTTTCATGTAGGTGTAGGTGCCCATTCCCATAAAGACTGCGTCGTAGTCCTGCAGCAGCTCGTCAATGGTCACGTCAGTGCCCACTTCGACATTCAGACGGAACTCCACGCCCATATCGGTAAAGATCTGGCGCCGCTGCACCATGACATGCTTCTCGAGTTTGAACTCAGGAATACCAAAAGTCAGCAAACCACCGATCTCAGGGTTACGGTCGAATACGACCGGCTTGACGCCGTTGCGCACCAAAATATCGGCACAGGCCAGGCCTGCCGGACCCGCGCCAATGATGGCAACTTTCTTGTCGGTCCAGACCACCTTCGACATATCTGGGCGCCAACCCATGGCGAACGCCGTGTCGGTAATATACTTCTCGGCCGAACCAATGGTCACCGCGCCGAATCCGTCATTCAGCGTGCAGGCGCCTTCACACAGGCGATCCTGTGGACACACACGGCCACAGACCTCAGGCAAGGAGTTGGTCTGATGACACAACTCGGCGGCTTCAAAAATATTGCCTTCCGAGATCAGCTTGAGCCAGTTCGGAATCAGGTTATGAACCGGACACTTCCATTCGCAATAAGGGTTGCCACATTCCAGACAACGATGTGACTGGTCGGCCACCTCCTCTTTATTGAACGGCTGATAGATTTCGACGAAATCATGGGTGCGCCGCGCCAGCTCGACTTTCTTCGGGTCGTGACGACCGACGTCGACGAACTGAAAGTTATTATTCAAACGCTTTGACATACTCAAACCTCTGAAAACCTGCCTCTACGCGCACGGGTCGCGTTGATGAATACGATAAACGGTTGACCCGCCTTACTCTTTACACGCCTTATTCGGGACGCGCACGAACACTTTCGAGCAAGGTTTTTAAGCTCGCCGCCTTGGGTTTCACCAGCCAGAACAGATTGATGAAATCGGCGAAGTTATCGAGAATTTCCTGCCCCCATGCACTCCCCGTTTCTTCCACGTGCTCACGAATGATGCGGCGCAGGTGATTGCGATAAGGCTCCATTTGTTCGGTCGACACTCGCTGGATTTCCACCAACTCGTGGTTGTAACGATCGACAAAGGCATTCTCGGTATCCAGGACGAAGGCAAACCCTCCTGTCATGCCGGCACCGAAGTTATAGCCTGTTTTGCCCAATACGGTAATCTGACCACCCGTCA
This sequence comes from Oleiphilaceae bacterium, assembly GCA_041591755.1. Lineage (GTDB taxonomy): Bacteria > Pseudomonadota > Gammaproteobacteria > Pseudomonadales > Oleiphilaceae > JBFHRI01. Next base: position 10,424 of record JBFHRI010000033.1, on the reverse strand, counting down.
TATATTCACAGCAGTGATCTCCTGCCCCCTCGACCACCGCGATGGCACCGGAGTTACGGACGGCGAAGCGTTCCCCCGCCGTACCCGCCGCAAACAGCTGGCCGCCGGTAGCGCCGTAAAGACAGGTATTGCCAATGATCGAAGTCTCCTGCGACTTGAACGTGCTGCCGCGAGGCGGACGAATCACCAGTTTGCCGCCAGTCATACCCTTACCGACATAGTCGTTGGCATCCCCTTCAAGCAGCATATGGAGACCACCGGCGTTCCACACACCAAAGCTCTGCCCCGCGGTGCCGGTCAGATTCAACACGATCGGCGCGTCGGCCATGCCCTGGTTACCGTGACGCTTGGCGATCTCGCCAGACAGGCGGGCACCGATTGAGCGATCGCAGTTGGTCACTTTGTAAGTCAATGACAGACCGCTCTTGCTCTCAATCGCCGCCAAGGCATCCGCCACCATACGCTCAGCCAAGCGACCTTCGTCGTAGGGCTGATTACGTGCAATCTGGTTGGTCTGTGGTTTATCGGCCGGAATGTGCTCAGACGACAACAAGGGGCTCAGATCAAGCCGTTTTTGGCGCTCGGTTTGCCCCGGCAGCAACTCTAGCAGATCGGTACGACCTACCAGTTCTTCCAGGGTGCGCACGCCCAGTTTAGCCATCCACTCGCGCGTTTCCTCGGCGACAAAACGGAAGAAGTTCATCGCCATTTCAACGGTGCCATGGAAATGATCGGCACGCAGTTTGTCGTTCTGTGTGGCGACGCCTGTGGCGCAGTTGTTCAGATGACAAATACGCAGGTATTTACAGCCCAAGGCCACCATCGGCGCGGTACCAAAGCCAAAGCTTTCAGCACCCAGAATCGCAGCTTTCACCACATCGAGACCGGTCTTCAGGCCGCCGTCGGTTTGCAGGCGCACACGACCGCGCAAATCGTTGCCGCGTAGCGTTTGATGCGCTTCGCTCAAGCCCAACTCCCAGGGGGAGCCCGCGTAACGAATGGAAGTCAGTGGTGATGCCGCCGTACCGCCGTCATAACCGGAAATAGTAATCAGATCTGCATAGGCCTTAGCCACACCAGCGGCGATGGTGCCGACACCGGGCTCGGACACCAGCTTGACCGAAACCAAGGCCTCTGGATTGACCTGCTTGAGGTCAAAAATCAGCTGCGCCAGGTCTTCGATCGAGTAAATATCATGATGCGGCGGTGGTGAAATCAGCGTCACCCCCGGCACCGAATAACGCAGGGTGGCGATCAGCTCATTGACCTTGCCGCCAGGCAACTGGCCGCCCTCGCCGGGCTTGGCGCCCTGCGCGACCTTGATCTGCAACACTTCGGCGCTGACCAGATAGTGCGGTGTGACACCGAAGCGGCCGGAAGCCACCTGCTTAATTTTGGAGCGACGCTCAGTGCCATAACGCGCGACGGCTTCACCGCCCTCACCGGAGTTGGAACGACCGCCGAGACGGTTCATGGCCACCGCCAGCGCCTCATGAGCTTCCGGCGACAAGGCACCCAGCGACATCGCCGCCGAGTCGAAACGTGGGAAGATCGCTTCAATCGGCTCGACTTCGTCCAGCGGAATCGCCTTGGCTTTGGCAGAGAGACCCAACAAGTCACGCAAGGTGGCGACCGGTCGCAGATTCACCAGGTCGGCGTACTCCTTGTAGATTCGATAACTGCCACTCTCTACCGCGTTCTGTAAGAAGCTGACAACATCCGGATTAAAGGCGTGATATTCCTGTCCATGCACATACTTCAACAAGCCACCCGGCATAATCGGCTTGCGCGGATTCCAGGCCAGTTTGGCCAAAGCCAGCTGATCGGTTTGAAAATCATGGAAACCAGCACCCTGAATCCGGCTGGCAACGCCACGGAAACACAGATTGACCACGTCGTCATCCAAGCCAATGGCTTCAAACAACTGGGCACCACGGTAGGATGCGATTGAAGAAATCCCCATTTTGGACAGGATCTTCAACAGGCCCTTGCCAATGCCGCGACGATAGTTGTTTTTGGCATCCACTGGGTCTTTCAGCAGCTCGCCGGTGGAGATCAGCTCGTGCAACACCTGGTAAGACAAATAAGGATAAACTGCGGTCGCGCCGAACCCAAAGAGCACCGCAAAATGATGCGGATCGCGCGCGTAGCCGGTTTCAACCACGATATTGGAGTCACAGCGCAGGCCTTTCTCTACCAAACGATGGTGTACCGCGCCGGTCGCCATAAAGGCATTCACGGGCAACTCGCCCTGCTTAATGTCGCGGTCCGACAGTACAATGATGACCTTGCCAGCGCGCACGGCCTTTTCAGCCTCGTCACAAACATCTTCAATGGCGCTTTTCAAGCCACGCGCTTCGTTGTACTGCAGGCGGATCACCTGCGAGGGGAAATTGCTCTGATGCTCGACCAGACTGTTGAACTTAGCCGGTGACAGGACCGGCGTCGCCAGAATAATGCGCTTGGCGTGCTCCGGCGTCTCTTCAAATACGTTTAGCTCAGCGCCAATACAGGTTTCCAGCGACATCACGATCGCTTCACGCAACGGATCGATCGGCGGATTGGTTACCTGAGCGAATTTCTGGCGAAAATAGTCCGCCACCAAGCGCACGCGCGAGGACAACACTGCCATCGGCGTATCGTCACCCATTGAACCCACGGCTTCTTGACCCGACTCAGCCAAAGGACGCAAGACCTGATCCCGCTCTTCAAACGAGACTTGGAACATCTTCATATGCGTCTTCAACTCGTCGCGCGGCATCGGCACGAACGCTGGATGCGACTTGTCGAGTGTCGCCTCGACACGCACGGCATTTTCTTTCAACCACTGCTTGTAAGGCTTAGCCGCCTTCAAACGATTGTCGATATCTTCGGTGTGCAGCACCTCGCCCAACTGGGTATCGACCGCCAGAATCTGGCCCGGGCCGATACGACCCTTGGCCACCACATCATCCGGCGTATAGCCGTAGGTACCCACTTCAGAGGCGACGGTGATATAACCATTTTTGGTCACCACCCAACGGCTTGGGCGCAGGCCGTTGCGATCAAGCAGGCACACAGCATAGCGACCATCGGTCAACACCAGACCGGCCGGGCCATCCCAGGGCTCCATGTGCATACTGTTATATTCATAGAACGCGCGCAGATCTGGATCCATGGTATCCACGTTCTGCCAGGCAGGCGGAATCATCATGCGTACCGAGCGGAACAGATCAACCCCTCCGGCCAGCAAGACTTCCAGCATATTATCCATACTGGAAGAATCAGAACCTTCGCGGTTGACCAAAGGTGACAAGCTTTGCAGTTCAGGGAGTTCCGGGCTGGCGAATTTGCTGGTGCGCGCCAGCGACCAGTTACGGTTACCCTCGATGGTATTAATCTCACCGTTGTGCGCCAGGTACCGGAAAGGCTGCGCCAGAGGCCACTTAGGCATGGTGTTGGTCGAAAAGCGCTGGTGGAACACGCAAATAGCGGTTTCCAGAGCGGGATCACCCAGATCCAAATAGAAATTGGGCAGGTCGACCGGCATCATCAAACCTTTATAGGCGATGACGCTATCGGACAAACTACAGACATAGAAATCTTTATCGTCACAAAGCTGCTGCTCCGCGCGACGTCGCGCCATAAACAGCTTCAGCGTCAGTTCGCGCGCCGAGCCCCCTTCTTGCGCGACAAACACCTGCTCGATGCCCGGCAGACACTCCAAGGCCATGCGGCCCAAGCAGTCATTATTAGTCGGCACCACGCGCCAGCCAATGACCCGCAAGCCCTGCAGAGACAACTGCTCATTGAGAACCGTGCGAGCTCGTTCGGCTTGGGTCGCGTCTTGCGACAGAAAGACCATGCCCACGCCGTAGTGCTCAGGCAAGTCGGCGCTAAAGGTCTCTTTGACGATGCGACGCAGGAAAGCGTCAGGCTTTTGCAAGAGCAAGCCACAGCCATCACCGGTTTTACCATCCGCCGCGATACCGCCACGGTGGGTCATGCAAGTCAGTGACTCGATCGCAGTCTGCAGGAGTTTGTGACTTGGCTTGCCTTCCATCTGGGCAATGAGGCCAAAACCGCAGTTATCGCGAAACTCATCTGGACGATACAAACCAGCTGCCATACTTATCTCTCTAGAAACCTTTTAAATATCAGTGAGTTGCCATTAAACACAACCCACATCCTGCCGACCACGAAAAATGGGGTTGGACATTTTACACACGGACCCGGTCAAGAACAAATTCAACACGACTTAAACTTTGATTCGGGCACGAAATTTCGCATGCGAAACTAGCAAATTGTGTTCCGCATGGCGATTTCGTGACTGGAAGGGAGGCTTAAGCAGACTTGCTCAGGGCAAGGAAGCGCGAATACCGTCGTAACTGCGCAACCAAGGCTGCTGATTCTGCACCTCTTTGGGTGCAGATTTCAAGGCCGCCGTCGCCTGAGCGCGATCCGCATAATGGCCATACAGCACCACAAACCAGGGCTGGCCCTGATAGCGTGTCTCAATATAGAACACGGGTGTCGCCGATTGCGCCAGTAATTGTGCATAGTTTTTCGCCGAAGCCTCGGTGCGCGTGCCCAGGACCTGCGCAGTGTAATGTCGCGGATTCTGCTGCCTTACCCACTCGGCACTGCGCTTGGTCGCGTTGGACTCCGCAGGCTTGGTCGCCGTCTGCGCAGGCGACTTGGCGGGTGCGGCGCTAGCAACGACCGGCGCGGGCTTCGGTAACGCGGGCTGAACTGCGGTGGCGGGCTGTTTGACGGGCGCCTGTTCCTTAACTGACGCCGTTGCGCTCGCTGGCTTGAGCACTGACGGAGCGCTCTCTTGGCTGGCTTTTATCGGCTCAGACGAAGGCTTCACGGCAACGGGCGGCACCTTAGGCGAAGGCAAGGTAGCAGGCACTTGTTTTTCCGGGGCCGCTACGGGCAAAGTCTCAGCGGCTGTCGCAGCCACGGAACCCTTTTCGACGGGCACGACAGCGCCGGCATTAGGCGCTGGCTCGGTCCTCTCATCCCGCGCCGTCTCTGTACTCGTTGGGTCGGCCACCGCAACGCCTTCCGCAGAGTCGGCGAGCGGTGCTTCAGCGACCCGATCAATCGCTTCATCGATTGCCTGCAGGCGCGCGGCGACCTGCTGATTCAAGACCTCAGAAGATTCTGGCTCGGCGGACTCTTCGCTGGCGGGACGCACACTCAGATCAGCCACCGGCTGCGGCACTTCTGGCTCGCCCAACCAACCATATTGATAGGCTACCCAAACGAAAGACAGCAGCAACAAGCCTGCAGCGCCTCCCACGATACGCCGCAAGGACATGGCCTTGACTGCCTTATTTTCCAGCTTGGGCACCGTCGCGCTTTCACCCAGAAAGACGCCAGGGAACTCACGATTGATACGCCCCGGCAAGCCTTGCGCTAAGGCCTGTAAATCCGCCAGCTGGCGCTCACTGATGAACAGTTGTTCGCTAAATCCACACTCAACCAACCAGCTCTGCAAATATGCCAGCACATCTTCATCACTGAAGGGTTTAATCTGGATCTGATGAAACCAATCCGCCGGCGCAGCCTGCGGACCTCCGGTCAGCAAGTCAAGCAAGCCGGCCGAGCCGACCAACATCAACACGGTACTGGTTTCCGCCGGCAAATCACGAAAGACTTTGACGTAAAGCCCCAACTCGTCCCGCGTCAAAACATCTGCATCGTCCAGAATCAACAAAGTCCGCCTGCCATGCGACTGCATCTGCTGATCAAAGTGTTGGATCAGGCGCTGCAGCATTTCCGGATACGCCTCGCCCTCCACTTCAGGCAGATCAGACAGTGCGGCGAAGCGCGCAATGGAAGCCCCACCCGCAGGATTAACGCTCGCCGAAATCGAAACAATCTCGATCTCTTCGGCATGCCGCCGGATAAACTCCTCCACGATTTTCGACTTACCACTGCCCCGTGCCCCGGTCAGCAATAAGACCTGGTCACCAAAGATCGCCATATGGCGCATGATTTCTAGAATATGCTGGCGCTGGCCGCCACTGAAAAAGTGGGCACTGGATGAGATAAACGGCTCTTTACTCAAGCTCAGTTGCGCACACAGGCGCTCAACCAAGGCTCGGTTCTTCTCGTTGTGTTCCATCTTGCTCAAACCCCTGGGAAAAGTCGAATTAGCGATGCAAAGCCAGCACGCGTTTTAAATTGTCGTGAGCAAATTGCTCGGTGACCACTGCATGCCCCAGTGACTGCAACAAGACCAGTCTGAGGGAGCCATCCAGCACTTTTTTGTCCACCGACATGGCTTCGAGATACTGCGCCTCAGTCATTCCCTCGGGCCCACTGATGGGCAGGCCCGCGCGCTCGATCAAGGCCACGATACGCGCCACATCCCGTTCACTGAGCCAGCCTTCACGCTGTGAGAGTTGTGCTGCCATGACCATGCCGGCACCGACGGCCTCACCATGCAACCACTCGCCATACCCCATGGAAGTTTCAATGGCATGGCCAAAGGTATGACCGAGGTTTAGGATGGCGCGTACGCCGCCCTCAAGCTCATCTTCCGCCACCACGGCAGCTTTACAGCGACAGGAAACATCAATGGCATGCGACAGCGCGGCGGGCTCAAGATCGCGCAGGCGCTGAATATTCTGTTCCAACCATTCAAAAAATACCGGGTCACGGATCAAGCCGTACTTGATGACTTCAGCCAAGCCTGCGGAGACCTCGCGAGCAGGCAATGTCTGCAGCGTCGCCGTATCGATCACCACCGCCTTCGGCTGGTAGAAGGCGCCAATCATGTTTTTGCCCAAGGGATGGTTGATACCCGTCTTACCGCCGACCGAGGAGTCTACTTGTGACAACAGCGTCGTCGGGACTTGGATAAAGGGCACACCGCGCTGGTAACAGGCCGCCGCAAAGCCGCACATATCGCCCACCACGCCGCCGCCCAGGGCAATCAAGGTGGTTTTGCGCGAATGCTTTTGCCGCAATAAGGCGTCAAAAATCAGGTTCAAGGTTTCCCAATTTTTGTACTGCTCCCCATCAGGCAGGATGACGGCATCGACCTCATAGGCACCCAAACATTGTTTGAGCGTATCCAAGTAGAGCGGGGCCACCGTTTCATTGGTCACCACCATGACCTTGCGCGAGCGAATGCCGGGGCGCAACAGTTCAGCATCGGCCAGCAAGCCACTGCCAATATGAATGGGATATGAGCGCTCATCGAGCTCGACGTTAAAGGTAATCATGTCGGTTTTTCCTACTCAACGCACAGCACGCAATGAAACGGTTAGCCCTCCATTGCGCTCACGATGGTCTTAACGATGGTTTTTTGCGATTTACGATCGGTGTCTACGATTAAGTCAGCCACCTCGCGATAAATGGGGTCGCGCAGTGTATACAGGCGCTGCAACACCGCCTTCGGGTCTTCCTTGCCTTGCAACAGAGGGCGATTCTTGTCTTTCTGGGTGCGTTTGAATTGCTGCTCGACGGAGGTATTGAGATACACCACGAAGCCACGCCCGGTGACGGCTTCGCGATTCTCTGGACGCATCATGGCGCCGCCGCCCGTGGCCAGCACCGCACGATCCAACTCGCATAGCTCTTTGATGACATTGGCTTCGCGCTCACGAAACCCGGCCTCGCCCTCGACATCAAAAATCCACGGGATATTGGCACCGCTGCGGCGTTCGATTTCTTTGTCCGAGTCCCAGAATTCATACGCCAGCTCTTTGGCCAGCACTTTGCCAATCGTGGTTTTGCCAGCGCCCATGGGGCCAATCAGTACAATCAGGTTCTTTGCCAAAATATTGCCTGCGCACACGGTTTAAAATGGCGCAAAGCATAACATGGGGAAAGGTGGGGCGGCAGGCCAGAAAAAGAAAAAAGCCACCGCGAGGGGTGGCTTTCAGTGGCAACGACCGAGGTTTTAGTCGCGCACAATAAAGTCATACTGAAATTCAAAACCGTCGACCTGGACGATCTTGATGGTCAGGGTACCTGTGGTCCCAGGTAAGCCGTCAGCGGATAGGCCATCAGGCGACACAATGAACTGCGACGCAAAGCCCGAGGCGTTGCACACGTTCGGGATCACCACAGAGGTGCGTGAAGATTTTGCGTCTTGTGCCGCAATCGAGACCGTGGTTCCGCTCGCAGGGGTCAGACCATTAATATCTTCCAAAGCCAGGGTTAAGGTGCGCGGACTTCCCCCTAAGGTAATGGTGTTGCCGACCACCACGCCCGGCTCGCCAGACAATTCTCCGAAGGTATCATCCGAAGACATACAGAGCGTTGCAGATGCTCTCACCTCGACCAAACCACGACAATGCCCCGCATTAAAGGCGTCCGTACTGCAGTTCGTGCCCTGAAACTTGTCGTCGGGCGTGCCATCGAAAACTCCATCCTGATCAAAGTCGGAAAAGAATTCCCCCAGATCGTAGCTGCCATTGAGGTTTTCGTCGTTATAGGCCTCACCCAGCGGCGTTAAAATCGGCTCACCCAAATCATAGCGGCCATTGGAGTTATTATCGCGGAAGGACTCCTCACCTGCGGTGCGTGCCAAAATACTCAAGCGACCACCTGCGGGGCGAGGATCTTGGCTGGTCCAATTCACCGAGCAGGCGCCAGCGGTCAAGGCGCAGCTGCCCACAATCGCCCCACCACTGGTCACAAACGACACGCGCGTTCCATCCGGCGCCAGGTTATTGTAGCGATCGCCGGCACGGATATTAATGGCCACAGTGGTGCCATCGTAATCCCAACCACGCGGGTTAAAGGTCGCGACCGACAAAGAGAAGCTGTTTTGATCGGGCAAGCCGCCGACGATGGCAATGGGGTTTGAGGTCGTGGAAATCGTGTTCGTACCGTCCGTCACCGTGGCCGTCACGCTCACACTCAAAGGCACCGTCCCCGCATTTAAATTGACGAAGGCCGTGCCGTCCGCTGCGGTAATGCCCGTTTGACTAGAAAGCGTCACACCACCCGTCGCCGTAGGATTGGACTCACTGGTTGCAATCGACAGACTATAGCGCACTTCACGATTGCGGATCGCCGCGCCGGTGTTATCACGCAACAGGAAGGTTAGACGACTCACTTCAGGGTTGGCGGTGGAACCACTGCCACGCAAGGCAATTTGTTGCGGGGACGCAGACACGAACTCAAGTGAGCCCAAGGCTTGCGGCGCGACGGTGATAACGGAGGTCGCAGTGGCACCCGCCGCAATGGATGCGGTAATGGTGTCGGCGCCCTCACATGTGGTTGAGGTATAGGCGGCGGTCGCAATGCCGTTCGAGGTGATCACCGAGCTATCAATCGTTGCAAAACCACTCTGCGCACAGTTCGACGTAAAATTGACCGTCACAGGCGCTGCCGTGTAAAGCGCATTAGTGCTGGTATTCACCACATTAACAGTGAATCGGGTTTCACCCCCGTATGAAAGCGAACTTCCCCCGAGCGTATTACTCATCGCGCCCGCAGAAAAAGTTGCCCCGGAGCCCGTGCCCAAAGCCAGCACCACGCTTGGAGTTGGCGTGGGCGTTGGCGTTGGCGTGGGCGTTGGCGTGGGCGTTGGCGATGGCGGTTCGCCACTACCGCCACCCCCTAAGATATTACCACTGCCATCATTGCCGCAGGCCGCCAGGACTGAAGCCAGAAACACGGTCAGTAGCGATCGCTTAAACTTCATTAGACTATCCTCAATATGTATCGATTGATGAACCGCACCTGCCGGCCCGGCTCATTCGCCCGCGCTTAATTGGCGGGCTCATGTACTTTCTTCTGAACGACTTAGATGTCTCTAAATCATCACTACTCGACCAAACCACCCTTCATCAGCTTCGGCGTGATAAAGATCAGCAACTCGGAACGGGCGTCAATTTTTTCGGTCTTGGTAAAGAGCGCACCAATGTAGGGAATATCGCCCAGGAACGGCGTCTTGGTGATGGTCAGTGCATTCTCCGACTGGAAGATACCGCCCAATACCACCGTCTCGCCATTACCCACCAGCACCTGAGTCACCACCTCGTTCGTCTCAATACTGGGGATACCCGCCGTGACTTCACCGCGATTATCCTGATTGATCTTCAGATCCATGATGATTTTGTCATCAGGCGTAATCTGCGGAGTCACTTCAAGCGACAGCACCGCTTCTTTGAAGGACACCGAGGTGGCGCCAGAAGAGGACGCTTCCTGATAAGGAATCTCTTCACCCGACTTGATGATGGCCGTTTGACGGTCCGCCGTGACGATCTTCGGCTGCGCCACAATTTCACCTTTACCGTCCGCCTCAAAGGCCGACAATTCAAGATTCAACAGATAGTTATCACCACCATAACCAATCGCCAGAGAGGAGGTGTTGGTGCGTGCGACGCCCAAGTCAACCGCCAAAGCATCTGGGAAGGTAATCGTATTAGAGGTACCGTTGGACGCATCCTGCAATTCACTCAATGTGTTCT
>JBFHRI010000032.1:0-16104 GCA_041591755.1 Oleiphilaceae bacterium | reverse complement strand
CTGGCCATTTACAACCACAGCCACTGGCACCCGGGCTATAACGAAATCATCGACTTGCGAGATGCCGATTTATCCGCGTTGGATGATGAGGCGCTGGGGCAACTGAGTGAGCTGACGGCTAATTGTTTGAATGGTGCCAATATCAAGCTGGCGATTATTGCCCCGTCTAACTTAAGCACCGATGTCGCGAGACTATATCGCGCGTTCACGCATATTCCCAATGAGGCGACTCAGGTGTGTCATCATCTCGATGAAGCGCTAGAGTGGCTGCAAGCCTTGGCCTCGAACGATAATTGATCACCCCTCTTTTTGACTGATCCCCTCTTTTGACTGGGCGCGATCAGTGTGCCGTCTCTCCAGGCCATGACCACGCCAATCTGAAAGTTTGGCATGCACGCCGCGCGAGAACATAGTGGAATAGTCTTCCAAGAGATCCACGCCCCACAGAATTGCCACCACCAATATCGACAACTTGATGGCGATCGCTTCACCGACAATGGGAATGCAACACCCAATCGCGGCGAGCGCCCAGATCGTTGCAGCCGAAGTGACGCCGATCACGACACCATCCTTCGACAGCATGACACCCGCGCCCAAAAAACCAACGCCGGTGACAATTTGCCCAATAATACGCGAAGGATCCGCCACTTCGTTGGTGACCTGGATAGAAATGCTTAGGAACACGTAAGTGCCCAGCACAATTAGCGAGGAGGTCCTAATACCTACGGGCTTGCCACGCAACTGACGTTCAAGACCGACAATCGCACCACAGAGCACCGCGGCGGCGATCGAGGTCCAGCTTAAGGGTTCCACTGATAAGAATGATGCCAAGTCCATAGTTTAGGGCCTGTTGGGATTCATCCCTCATGACAACGTAAAAAACACTTAACTCAGTTTATGCCCGAACACCCTATTTATCGAGTAAAGCCCCCTACTTGAGTTCGCGAAATTGTCGATCACTCAATACACGCAGCGCCATCAGGTCGCTATCGGTCGTGATGATTAGCGAGCTATCAACTCGGGCACAGGCGCCCGCATAGGAGCCGCCCGCGGTAAATGCGCACAGTTGCACGCGCAAACCATCAATCTCAGGCAAGGCAAATAATTCCTGATAAATCGTATCCTGATGTTCGAACTGCCCAGCGGTTTCTGTCAGCACTTCTGCGCGCCGATTGACGATGCTGATATTGTGACCACAGCGCCCTGCGATTGGCTTTGCGACATAGCCTTTGCGACTGAGACTTTCCGTCATATTGAAGTGTGCTTCAAGTAAGTACGGATGTTCTGGGAACATCTCCCACAAAATCGGCAAGATCGCTTTATTGCTCGGGATCAGCGTCCATAACGGCTCAAACACCATCGTCTCCGGCTGGAACAAGACATCCATCAAGCGAGGCGTTTGCGGCCACTCGCTATGGGTCCGGTCAGCACTGAGTTCATCGCGTAATTGATCCAGCGCGGTCTCCCAGGCCCAGGTCTTCCAAACCCAACGAATCGCCTGGTTATCCTCATCTCTGACTTCACCCTCCTTAGTCCAGTGGGTATTGGCAAACTGTTTGACCAAGCGCGTTTGCAAACCGGCCTCACTCATCGCCTGACGCATAAACAGGGTGTGATAGAGCTCTTCTTCGTTGTTATCTAATAACAGGTGTATCAGACCGTCCACTTCAGACTGGCGCCAGGCTTGCTCTAGATGATCAAACAAATCTTCACCCGCATCTTCGCCTTCGTCACAGGCAAAATGCCGTGCCCAAAGCCCCTGGACCTTGCCACACTCCATATAACAAGAGGCTGAATCACAATTGTACTCGTAAACTTTGAGACCGCGCTCGGTCATACAAAAGTCAAAACGCCCAGTGATCATTTGATTACGGCGATTGGCCCACGATTGTTTGATGCGAGGCCACAACACCTCGGGGATATTAAAGTGATGCAGAAGATGCTCATGCGTCATAACGTATTCAGTCGCGTGCATAAATAAGGCATGCAATTCGTTTGAAGCGCGCTTAATCTCTTGCAAAGCGGTCCGGGAAACGACGAAGTACTGATTTTGGCGTTGTGGCAAACTGCTCAGGGCATGCCCATTTTTTGCCACATAGGCCGCCTCATCTGGGTTGGCAATATTGAGCCAACTTTTCTTTTCGGGCTGTTTTCCGGTACTGCGTAAATGCAAGGCAAATAGTGCAGGCTCCGGAGCATCAATTGGACAGGCGTGGGTGGCATCGTCCGTTTGGATCACCCAGCCGAGAATGGAGGCATCATGAAACGAACAGCTGATCCAGTAACTGCCATCTTCATCGACGCGCACACTCAGTTCGCGTGAATAGTCACATCCGGCCGGCCACTTCTGATGATCCAAATTTTGCTCAGCGACACGCACATAGCTATCCGTCACTTCGGTCACAATGGCAACGTGTCCGGTCACATCGAACTCACCGCCCTCACTCCAAATTAACATACAACCGGGTTCGGGGCGTCGTAAGGAGCCGTTCTCAAAGGAATGAAGCGGGAGGCGTCGCTGATCCGCCACACGTTTAACCGAGGTCAGTCTGAAGATATCGTAGGCCATGGCAATGTCGTCAAACACATAGCCTCGGTTCAACAAGAGCCAGCGCCGCGCAAACTCAACGCACTGCCACTTGTAACCGGTATAAATATCATCCACGTAGTGACGATAATCATGTCGTGTCGGCAGCTGCGCGGGATCGACCGTTTTATAGTCACTGGAAAAGACAGGCACCCCACCCGGCGCCTGCCCCAGCTCGATACCAAAACGTTCGGGTGTCTTTTTAACGGACTCTTTCATTCAACTAGCCTTTATTGCGATCGCATTGCCAAAATAGCTTAGGCATGATCGTACCTGCGCGCATTAAAAAAAAACCACTCCAGCGCCCTAGCAGGCCTCATATCTTGCTAAATCTAAACCAAAAAAATTGATAATTCAGAATTATCCAGCTTGGAATACAGCTTTTTACGAGAGCAATTGACAGCCCCCAGGAAAAGCGTGACCATCGGTCATACTCCAAAACAACAATATTAGGAGGGTGCCGCGATGTCCAACGAATATCTTGACGTCCTGATCATCGGGGCCGGCGTGTCCGGCATCGGTGCTGCCTGTCACCTCAGCATGAAATGCCCGCATCACCGTTTTGCCGTACTCGAAGGCAGAGCCGACTTGGGCGGCACCTGGGATTTGTTTCGCTACCCAGGCGTTCGTTCCGACTCTGACATGTACACGTTCGGGTACAATTTTCGCCCCTGGACAGACGGCAAGGACATCGCCGACGGGAAAGACATTCTGCGTTATGTGCGGGAAACCGCCGCCTGTTATGAAGTCGACCGTAAAATTCGCTTCCGCCATCGCATCACACGGTGTCAGTGGGATTCAAGTACCCAGCACTGGACCGTCAGCGGCCTGAAAGATGACGACGAAGCCTTCAGTATTGAATGTAATTATCTAATCTGTTGCACCGGGTATTACGACTATGAACAAGGCTACGTGCCTAAATTTGCTGGCTACGAGAACTACCGAGGCACGATTGCCCATCCACAGCATTGGCCCGAAGATTTGGATTATCAGGACAAAAAAGTAGCGGTCATTGGCAGTGGAGCGACCGCAATTACGATTGTGCCCAGCATGGCCAACAAAGCCGCCAAGGTGTTCATGGTTCAACGTAGCCCCACTTACATCTTCAGCCGACCCGCGATTGATGCCCTAGCGGCTTGGTTTAACCGTTATCTGCCCTTACGCCTCGCTTATTCGCTCAACCGCGCAAAGAACGTGATGATTTCGATTTTGGTCTATACCCTTTCTCAGCGTTACCCCAACTTTGTCCGCAAGCTACTACGCAAACAGGCGGAGAAAGAACTGGGTGACAAGGTGGATATCGATACGCACTTCAATCCACGCTATAAGCCCTGGGATCAACGCATGTGCCTGATTCCAGACAGCGATCTTTACCAAGCCCTGCGCGAGGGCAAGGCCGAAATGGTCACCGATAGCATTGAATGCTTTACCGAGTCAGGCTTAAAACTGGGCAGTGGCCGAGAAATCGAGGCGGACATTATCGTGCCGGCGACCGGCCTCAAGGTGCAGCCACTGGGCGGCATCGAGGTCGAGGTCGATGGCAAGAAACTTAATCCGGTGGAGCTGCTAAATTATCGCGGCATGATGTTCGATGGCGTGCCTAATCTGACGGCAATTTTTGGTTATACCAACGCCTCTTGGACCCTCAAAGCCGATTTGAGCTCTGAATATGTCTGTCGCTTGCTCAATCATATGCGGGCTAAAGGCTACCGTCAGGCCATGCCCTCCACCCAGTTCGGCAGACGGCACTGGGAGTTTGTGGATATGGGACGGGAACCCATTGTTGGGCTGAGTGCTGGCTATATTCAACGCGCTAAAAATATCTTGCCCAAACAGGGCAGCAAGTTCCCCTGGCGCAATAATGACAACTACTTCTTGGATCGCATGTCGATCAAATATGGTCGTCTCAACGATGGGGTCATGGTGTTTCGCTGAGTACAATTGATTAAGGGAGCGGGGTTTCGAACAAGGCCTGCAAAACTTGCCGAATTTGTGCTTGCACTGCAACCAGCGGCTGCGCAGCATCGATTATATGAAAACGCTGCGGTTCGGCAGCGGCCCGACTCAAGTAGTTTTCACGCACCCGCGTAAAAAACTCAAGCCGTTCATTTTCAAAGCGATCGAGCGCGCCACGCTGCCGCGCGCGACTCATGCCCAACTCCACCGGTGCATCCAGCAATAGGGTCAGATCGGGCCGAAACGTACCTTGGACAAAGTCTTCTAGCAGCGCGACTTTCTCTGCCGGAAGACCGCGGCCACCACTCTGATAGGCATAGGTTGCGTCGGTAAATCGATCCGAAATCACCCACTCGCCACGCTGTATGGCTGGTAAGATGAATTGCTGCAAGTGCTGTGCACGCGCCGCAAACATCAACAGCAACTCAGTGTCTGAACAGACTGCCTCCTCGCGAGGACTGAGCAAGACCTGACGAATCTCCTCAGCCAGCGGGGTGCCCCCCGGCTCTCGCGTCACGCTAACGGTAAAGCCCGCCTCCTGCAACAGCGACTGAACAAAGCAGATATTGGTCGACTTACCCACGCCTTCGCCGCCCTCAACGCTGATAAAACGTCCGGGTCTCAAGGTGTTGACTCCTTATTTGATTGGGACGCAGGTACTTCTGTTGCGGCTCCGTCTGCAGCGGGTTTGGGCGCACGATACTGAGAGCGATAGTCCTCGCGTCGCTTCAATTGAAACTCTCTCACAGCCTTTTCATGCTCTTCCAAGGTGACGCTAAACTGGTGTGAGCCATCCCCTTTGGCGACAAAAAACAAGGTTTCTCCCGGCTCTGGATTCAATGCCGCCTCAATGGCCGCGCGCCCTGGCATCGCAATCGGAGTCGGCGGCAAACCGAAGATGCGATAAGTGTTAAAAGGATTCTCTTCCTGTAGATGTTTGCGCGTTAAATTACCTTGATAGCGCTCGCCCAGGCCATAAATCACGGTAGGGTCCGTTTGTAAACGCATGCCCAGTTCCAAGCGGCGCACAAACACGCCCCCGATTTGTCCGCGCTCTGAAGGATGCCCAGTTTCACGTTCGATGATCGAAGCCAGGATCAAGGCTTCGTAGGGCGTTTTGAGCGGCAGATTCTCGCGTCGTGAGGGCCACAAAGACTCCACTAACTCAACCTGAAGCAGATGCGCCCGTTTCAACAAGGACAAATCACTGTCGCCCCGATGATAAAAATAAGTATCGGGATAAAACATTCCCTCTGGCGAGTCGCTCAACCAAGCGGCCTCAGAGCGAACTTTCTGATAGACCGCTTGATCATCCATGCCCTCAGTTTCTTGTTTCAAAACGGGCGCTGCAGCCAGTAGACGTCGCCACTCCTTGAACGTCGTACCTTCCGGCAAGGTTAGGCGATATTCGATGCGACGATTGGAGCCGAGAATGGCGATGACTTCAGGCAGTGTGCTACCGGCAGGCAACTCAAACTCACCCACCTTCAGACTGGTATGCAAGTTATTGAGGCGCAGATAGATGCGCGACAACCAGACACTGCCCAAAATACCATCGTCCTGCAAGCGAGTTAGCACTTGGCGGAAGGTCTGCCCTTCCTCAACCAGCACCGTTCGAGTTTGCTCCAAACCAGGCAAAGGTTGGCTCAAACTGTATTTGTAGGAAATCACGAAGACCAAGGTCAGCAACGCCAAGCATCCCAAGGCGCCCAAGGCTAAACGACGTCGCACGCTTAAGCTCGGCGGCGTCGAGTTATTAGGGACTGGCTGTGTCTGAGACGGCGCGTCGGGCGCCGAAGCTGGGGTATTATCCGTCATAGAACTAATGCACGTTCGCTGCAGTACCGACTGCGAGGTCAGTACCTTGATAAAAGCCAAGTCGCTGCTGGACAAAGCGACGCAACTGCTGACTCAGCGATGCGTTCATGGCAATCTCCGAATCATCAATACTGCGTACGGGCCAGACGCCAAACAGGCTGTTGATCAAAAACACCGCCTCTGCATTTAGCAAGCGCTGCCGGTCAATCTGCGCTTCCTTTACCGCGGTGCCCAACTCGTTCTGATGATCCATCAAAAACTGTCGCAAGGTTCCTTTGACCCCAGCATGCTCGAGTGCGGGCGTCAGCAGTTGCCCTTGCTCCAGCAGCATCACATTGCTGCGAGTGCCTTCGATCAAGCGATCGTCGAAATCAAACAATAGGCCTTCTTGCTCACCGGATAGCTCATGCGAAGCCATAACCTGGTCGAGCCGATTAAGATGCTTGATCCCGGCTAACGCGGAACGACTGGGCAGACGATGATGGCACAACTTTGTGCGTACACCGGTCGAATAATATTCATCGGACCACTCAGGCAACTCAAAGACCTGAATGATTTCGTTGAGCTCCGCATGCAAGGGCGGCGCGTAACCAGAACCCTGGGTGCCGCGCGTTAGCATGTATTTCAAACAGGCTCCGTGATGAAAACCTGCAGCCACCGCTGCCACCTGTTTGCGAAAGGTATCCGCCAGACGAGTACGCGAACCCAGATCCAGTTTTTTAACGCCGAACATCAGTCGCTGTGCGTGCCAACTCAACAGGGGAATCGCGCCTTTCACGATGCGCATGGTTTCGAACAAGCCATCTCCATAGGCTAGCCCCCGATCGCTAATGCACACAGCCGAGGTTTCTACGCCATTGACTAAGGTAATGTGGGTGAGTCGATGTCCCATGAAACAAGTCCTCAAAGCGCGAATGCCATGATTAGGCGCCTTCGAACGCCTTAAAGATCAAAGTACCGTTGGTACCGCCAAAGCCGAAGGAGTTGGATAAAGCATAGCGAATCGTTCTCTGCTTCGCCTGGTTCGCCACGAAATCGAGATCACAACCTTCATCGGGATTTTCGAGATTGATCGTTGGCGGCGCCACCTTATCTAGAATTGCCTGAACACTGAATATCGCCTCAATGGCTCCTGCGGCGCCCAACAAATGCCCAGTCATTGACTTGGTGGAACTGACCAACAAACTGTTGGCATGCGCCCCAAAGACCGACTTGATCGCCTTACACTCGGCAACATCTCCGAGCGGCGTTGAGGTGCCGTGAGCATTGATGTAATCAATCGATTCCAGCGTAATTTTCGCGTCACGTACAGCATTCGCCATGGAGGCGGCAGCGCCCGACCCATCCTCCGGAGGAGAAGTAATGTGCCAGGCATCATCACTCATGCCAAAACCGACCAGCTCGGCCAAGATCGTCGCACCGCGGGCTTTGGCGTGTTCATACTCTTCCAGCACCATCGCCCCGGCGCCATCGGACAAGACAAAGCCGTCTCGATCACGGTCCCAAGGGCGACTGGCCGCCTGCGGCGCATCATTACGAGTCGACAAGGCTTTGGCATTGGCAAAACCGGAAATGGCGACGGGCGACGTCGCCATTTCAGCGCCACCCGCAACCATGGCCACCGCATCACCATAAGCAATGGTGCGTGCGGCATACCCAATATTGTGAGTCCCCGTGGTGCAAGCGGTGACCACCGCGATATTGGGCCCTTTCAGCCCATAACGAATGGCGACGTTGCCCGAAATCATATTGATGATTGAGCTGGGCACAAAAAATGGAGAAACTTTGCGCGGACCGCCTTTGATGTAGGTATCACGCGTAGTTTCGATGGTTTCGATCCCGCCAATACCCGAGCCCATGGCCACGCCAATGCGCTCTCGCGATGCTTCAGGCAGCTCATGCAAACCAGAGGACTCAATCGCCTGCACTGCGGCAATAATGCCGTACTGCATAAACAGATCCATGCGCCGCTGTTCTTTGCTATCAATGTACTGGCTGATATCGAGATTGCTGATCTCACCACCAAAGGTCACCGAGAAACCCTGGGTGTCGAAGCGGCTGATTGGGCCAATCCCGCTCTTGCCTGCAATCGCGCTCTGCCATGATTCTGCAACGGTATTGCCGATGGGGGTCAACATCCCCATACCGGTCACCACTACGCGCCTGTTTGACATTGTTTCTCTCCTGGCCGGAATCCTCGGTCGAACGTCAGAGCTGGGTCGCAAACCCGATCAAAAAAAAACCGCCCAAAGTCATCCTAAGGACGGTTTCCTGTGCAATGCCTATGCAATCAATGCAAGGATTACTGATGAGCGATGATGTAGTCGATCGCTTGCTGAACTGTAGACAGCTTCTCGGCTTCTTCATCAGGAATTTCGGTTTCAAATTCCTCTTCCAGAGCCATTACCAGTTCTACCGTATCAAGAGAATCTGCACCCAGGTCATCAACGAAGGATGAAGAATTTTGCACTTCAGACTCCTTGACGCCCAGCTGTTCACAGACGATTTTCTTAACACGCTCTTCTACAGTACTCATAGTTTCCTCTCTTTAACATTAACGCAGTCGCGGTACGGGGACGCCGCGCGTCTCACCTGCCCTGACGGCTCTTGGATTCTTCAATCGCGACACTGCAAGGGATTTCAGAAACGTTTGATGATGATTCGGTTCTGATCCTTCAAACCATTCCAACGGAAGCTGGACGAGCCATGGGAACAAAGATCGCTACTTTTTGACTGCAGTTATTCGCACGTTCCCGTCTGTTTTTGCTTCACAGATGGCGCTTTTGATGGCGTCGTAGTCTAGTCGAATCGGGTTCTTTAGACAATACGCCCCTAAGCCATAAACATCCCGCCATTCACCTGGATGGTTTCTCCGGTAATATAGCTGGCCGCGTCCGACGCCAAGAAGGACACGACCGACGCAATTTCCTCGGGCTGACCAAGACGTTGCATCGGAATCAATGACAACATCGCGGCTTTCACCGAGTCGGGCAACTCCTCAGTCATATCCGTATCGATAAATCCTGGCGCTATGGCATTCACGGTAATACCGCGACCACTAATTTCTTTGGCCAGCGAGCGTGTAAAGCCTTCAACCCCCGCTTTGGATGCACAATAGTTGACCTGTCCGGCATTACCCATCTGGCCCACCACCGAACTAATACTGATGATGCGTCCCCAGCGTGCTTTGGTCATTCCTTTTAATACAGCTTTCGAAACTCGGTACATCCCATTGAGGTTGGTGTTGATGACACTCATCCACTCCTCTTCTTTCATTCGCAACAACAGGTTGTCACGTGTAATACCAGCATTGTTGATGACGACCAATGGTGGCCCATAGGCCTGCGTGACCTGCTTGATTGCAGTCTCGACCGATTCGGAGTCGGACACATCCATTTTGATGCCATCGCCGTCTAAGCCCCAGGTGGAAAAATAATGCGAAATAGCCGAAGCACCATCCTCTGTAGTGGCCGTGCCGATCACGATCAAGTGCGGATCTTTCGCCAGTTCTTTCGCGATGGCGCGTCCAATTCCCCGGCTTGCGCCGGTCACCAACGCTACTTTTTTTTCTGCGGTTGTCATAAGCCAAAACTCTTACTGTAAATGCCTACTTGTTTTCGTGTTTCGTGCTGGCGCTGCGTATTGCTAACCACCTTTTTGATGACGCACCGGGTTGCGTGGGGACTGACCGAAATCCCGATAGCTGTCATAGCGCGCCTCACTGCCAGAACAATACCGGCGCCTGACAGGACGCTTGCGTCCGGAGAATGATACGCAAGCGACCCGGGGCCCGACAGTGTTAGTCCAATAAAGCAGCCAATACGTCGTCGATAGTGGCCAAATCACTCATGTTGTGGCACTGAATACCCTTGTCGATACGCTTCGTCAGGCCAGACAACACCTTGCCCGGACCACACTCAACAAAGTTTTGCGCCCCAAGCGTTACCAAATTGCGAATCGACTGCGTCCACTGCACCGGGCTATAAAGATGTGCCACCAGGTTGCGTTTCAGTTCATCCAGATCCTGCGGAATACTGGCATTGACGTTTTGCATCACCGGAATCTTAGGCGCCTGAAACGACAACTTTTCGATGGCTTCCGCCAAAGACTTACCCGCCGGCTCCAACAGGGCACAATGACAAGGCACACTAACCGCCAGCATGGCCGCGCGTTTTGCGCCGCGCACTTTTGCGAGTTCGATCGCCCGCTCCAGCGCCGCTTTCTGGCCCGAAATCACCACCTGCCCCGGTGAATTGAAATTAACGGCCGCGACGACTTCACCCTGCGCGGCCTCGGCACAGACCTCAATGACCTGCTCATCTTCCAATCCAAGTAACGCGGCCATCGCGCCCTCACCCTCCGGCACGGCGTTTTGCATCAACTGTCCACGCAAATGCACCAGCGCAACCGCATCTTCTAGACTCATGACTTCGGCAGCAACGAGCGCGGTGTATTCCCCCAGACTATGCCCACAAACATAGTCGGGACGAAAACTATCGCGTTCCTGCCAGGCCCTCCACACAGCGACACTGGCAGTCAACACCAAAGGCTGCGTAATCTCAGTACGATTGATCTCCGATTCCGGCCCTTCCAGAGCCAACTTACGCAAATCCAGCCCACTCGCCGCCGAGGCGCGCTCAAACACATCACGCGCGCCAGCACATTGGGACAACAGATCTGTCATCATGCCGACCGACTGCGAACCCTGACCGGGGAACATAAAGACTGTTTTCATCACGCTTGCTCCATGTTGTAGGACTTATTATTAATGGTCTTTCTCAAACCCGAATATTTGCAAAGCATTTCTCTCAAACCAACAGCGCATCCAAGCGCGCTGCGATGAGCTTGGGTAGGTTGGCGCGCGCTTCTTGCGCGGCCAGATCGATGGCATGTTCAAACGAGGCGACCGTTGCAGCACCGTGGCTTTTCACCAGCACCCCCTGCAAACCGAGAAACATGGCACCATTATGCGTATCCGGATCGAGCTGTTTTAAGCGCTGCGCGATTCTCGGCAACACCAAAATCGCCAACAACTTATTAAACCAGGACTCAGCGAAGAAGTTGCGCACCCCATCAAGAATGATCTTGGCGGCGCCTTCCGCACTCTTTAAGGCCACGTTCCCCACAAAACCATCACAGACGATGACATCCGCCACCGACCGAAAAATATCCCCGCCTTCGGCAAATCCAACGTAATTCAGGGAGTCATGCTGCTCAAAAATAGTGGCCGCGAGGCGCACCTGCTCATTACCCTTGATCGTTTCCCCGCCCACATTCAACAGCGCCACACTGGGCCTTTCAACCCCTTTGATGACGCGCGCCAAGGACTGCCCCATCAGGGCAAACTGCAACAGATGTTCGGCGCTGCAATCGACATTGGCCCCCAAATCCAGCACCAGGCACCCTCCCCCTTGCGAAGGAAAAAGCTTAGTTATGGCTGGGCGATCGATCCCCGGAAACATTTTCAGAATAGACCGCCCAAACATCATCAGGGCGCCCGTATTGCCGGCACTGACGCAGGCATCGGCCTGACCTTCGGCAACCAGAGACATGGCGAGCGCCATCGAAGAGTCTTGTTTGTTTCGCAGGGCATGAGAAGGGCGCTCGTCCATAGCGACCACCGAGTCGGCATGGACGATACTGAGAGATTCTGGATCAGCAGTATGCTGCTCAAGCAACTGTTTGAGTTGCCTGGCATCACCGACCAGTTTGACCTTAGAGCCTGGATTCCTGCGCAGAAACCCGAGCGCGGCGGGAATGACCACTTGCGGTCCTTTGTCCCCACTCATTGCATCGATTGCAATGGTGACTCCCGCCGTCATGGGTTTAGTCTTGGTTGGTCTCGATCACTTTCTTACCACGGTAGAAACCGTCTGCAGTCACGTGGTGACGGCGATGGGTTTCACCAGTCGTTGAATCCACTGACAGCGTAGGCGCCGTCAGCGCATCGTGTGAACGACGCATGTCGCGACGTGAACGGGTTTTGCGGTTCTGTTGGACTGCCATAATTTAACTCCAGTCAAAATAAACACGCCCACCGGAACCCCAGCAGACGCTAAATCACGAAATCTTAAGGCACCCGATCTATCGGATGCTTATTTCTTACCCTTCAAAACCGACAACACACTGAACGGGTTCGGTTTTTTCAACTCGGCCGCCTCGGCTGCCTGCTCTGCCGCAAGATCATTCGGCCCAACTTCGGCACGACAGTGATCGTGATAGGCAAACATCGGCAGACTGAGCAACAGCTCTTCTTCAACCATGTCGTACAGATCCAGTTGCTCCGGATCGGTCATCAGCGGCTCGTAAGCTCGAGGTAGGTTACGTGCCTGATCATCGTTGAACACGATGCCCAGGGTAAACTCAGAATCCACCGGGATTTCGACCGCCTCCAGACAACGCTGACACAAGACTTTGACGCGCGTATGCAGTTGACCTTCGACCAGGCGCTGTTTCTGTTCGTCGCAGGAAAACTGCAACGACACTTCAACATCGCCATCGTGCTCACCTTCGAGCATGTCCTGCAGACGCGGCATCGCAGACAAAGCAATAACTCCACTCAAGGATCTGCGCTGATCGGCATATTTGAGTGGGGAAATTTCCCTTGGTATGGTGTGTCTGGACATAAGCGCGCAATTCTATGTACGGCAACTCTTGATGTCAAAGGGATTTGCGGCTTTTTCTGTGAAGCGCGACTCGTGTTAAATTGCCAGCACGCAAACCCTATGCGTGCCACCGAGCCTTCCTTTTACTATGAAACCTTCAAAAAACGTCTTAAGGCCGCTAACCCTGGCCTCTTCCAGCAGCGCACGGAAAGCCCTGCTGCAGCGCCTTAATCTTAACTTTCAATGCCTTAGCCCCGACATCGACGAGTCCGCCAAACCGCAGGAGTCACCGATCGATTTATGCCAGCGCCTGGCGCAAGAGAAAACCAAAGCCGTCGCCGCCAGGGGCGTTTCCGGACTCATCATCGGCTCCGATCAGGTCGCGATACTAGGTGACCAAATATTACACAAGCCGCTCAGCCCGGAAAAAACCATCCAGCAGCTACTCCAATGCAGTGGTCATGAGGTGAAGTTCTATACCAGCATCTGTGTTTACAACACTTTTAACCAGCAGCTTCACTGTGATTGGACACTCAATACCGTGCAATTCCGTCCGCTCGAAGAGGCCCAGATTCGGCGCTATGTCGAGCTGGAGCAGCCCTATTACTGCGCCGGCGGCTTTAAGGTCGAAGGCTTGGGGATCGCTTTGTTTGAGTCGGTGCGTGGCGACGATCCCAATGCTTTAATCGGTCTACCTGTTATCAAGCTCCTAAGCTTGTTGGAAAAGGAGGGATGGCGCTTGTTTTAACGACTGCAGCGACAACGCGAATTGAGCCCGCACTGCGTCGCATGCACCGCCATAGTACTGGCGGACAGCTGCCATCTACTGGATAATTCCAGCGCGCACGTGACTGAAACTGTAAAGCAGACCTATGACCGAACATCTGATTCATGCCCCTTATCTAATTAGCTGTGCCGACGACGCTCACCCACCAGTCCTGCACCAGCATTGTATCGTGCTACGCGATGGTGCCATCATCGCGATTACACCGAGCGCACAAGCGCGGCGCGACTACCCCTCGGCCGTTTCGACCGAATTGCCCGACCACGCGCTGATTCCGGGGCTGATTAACACGCATGGCCATCTCGCGATGAGCCTGTTTCGCGGATTGGCCGATGATTTACCGCTGATGACCTGGCTCGGCGAACATATCTGGCCGGCCGAGGGGCGTTGGGTGTCGCATGATTTTGTGCGTGATGGTAGCCGCTTGGCGATGGCCGAGATGATTCGCAGCGGCACCACCTGTTTTAGCGATATGTATTTCTTTCCTGATGCGGTCGCCGAAGTAGCCAGCGAACTCGGCATGCGGGCGCAACTCTGCGCTCCGATTCTCGACTTCCCGACGGTGTGGGCCAACAACGCCGATGAATACATCGACAAAGCGCTGCAATTGCATCAGCGCTACCAAAACCATGCCTTTGTACGCGTCGGCCTCGGCCCACACGCGCCCTATACCGTGTCTGACGCGCCCTTGCTAAGAGTGGCAGAACTGGCACGCGAGCACGCGTTACCGATACAAATTCACCTGCACGAGACCCAACACGAAGTCGATGAAGCGATGGTCAAAACCGGCCAGCGACCCATTCAGCGACTCAAGGCATTGGGTTTATTGAGCCCTGACATTGCCTTGCAATGTGTACACATGACGGCCTTAAGTGAAGACGATATCGAAACCATCCGTGACGCCGGAGCCTCCGTTTTGCACTGCCCTGACTCCAATCTCAAACTGGCCAGCGGCTTTTGTCCTACCGCACGCTTACTGCAAGCGGGTATCACCGTCGCCCTGGGGACTGACGGTGCAGCCAGCAACAACGATCTGGATCTGTTCAGCGAAATGCGCACTGCTGCACTGCTGGCTAAAACCGTGGCCATGGACGCGGCGGCGATCGATGCCCTGACTGCGCTGAAAATGGCCACGCTGTACGGCGCCCGGGCCCTCGGCATCGCCGAACACACCGGATCACTCGAAGTCGGCAAGCGCGGCGATATCGTCGCCATCGATTTGAGTGCCTTGAATACCACCCCGGTGCTCAACCCCATCTCCAATATCGTGTATGCTGCCTCCTCCCATCAGGTCAGCCACGTCTGGATCGATGGCAAACTTCAACTCGACGACCGTAGACTAACGCTTATAGATGTCCCTGCCTTGCGCCGCAATGCCGCGAACTGGGCAGAGAAAATCCAGTCTACGCACACATGAGAGACACCATGAGTCACAGCCATAGCAATGTCGATCCCAACGAAATCGCCAAATTCGAAGCACTGGCCGCCCGCTGGTGGGATCGCAACAGTGAATTCAAACCCCTCCACGACATTAACCCTTTGCGCCTGAACTATATCGACCAGCGCACCAGCTTGCCTGGCAAGCGCGTGCTTGATGTGGGTTGCGGCGGAGGTATTTTGTCAGAAGGCATGAGCCAGCGTGGCGCACACGTCTTGGGCATCGACCTTGGCGAAGCGCCGTTAGAAGTTGCTAAATTACATGCGCTCGAGTCGGGCGCCAATGTGGAATACCGGAAGGTGGCCGTTGAACAATTAGCCGCGGAACAGCCCGGTACTTTCGATGTCGTCACTTGCCTTGAAATGCTTGAGCACGTACCCGACCCAGCATCGGTCGTCGCCGCCTGTGAGCGCTTGCTGAAACCGGGTGGTCACCTGTTCTTGTCCACCATCAATCGCAACCCCAAAGCCTGGCTGTTTGCCATCGTCGGTGCCGAACACATTCTGAAAATGCTGCCCAAGGGCACGCACGATTTCAGCAAGTTCATTCGCCCCTCTGAGCTCAGCCGTTATGTGCGCCAAGCCGGCATGGATGTGCAGGACATCACCGGCATGACTTATAACCCGTTGACCAAAGTCTACAAACTTGGCCGCGACACCGACGTCAACTACCTGGCCTGGGCACGCAAGGCGGCCGAAGCATGAGCAGTAAGGCCAACACCTCAATCGTCCTGTTTGATCTGGATGGCACCCTGGTCGACTCAGCTCCAGACTTCATTCGCGTACTCGAGCAAATGCGCCGCCGCGATAATCTGCCCTTGCTTGATCCGGTGCGCGTGCGCAACACCGTCTCCAACGGCTCACGCGCCCTGGTCACCCTGGCCTATGACATGTTGCCACACGAAGCCGGCTTCGAG
>JBFHRI010000031.1:0-16443 GCA_041591755.1 Oleiphilaceae bacterium | reverse complement strand
GGGATGCGCGATTAATTCAAACTTTTTCAAGATCTATGCTCATAGTGATTAGCTATGACTAGCATTGAAGTTTTAAATTGCGGCCCGGTAGGCAGGACTCAGTGCGCTGAGTAAACTTGCCCGGCTGCTCTCGCTGCAAGCATCTGAAACCACGGGTAATTTCGCTTCTGTCAGTGCTTAGGACGTGGTTCAGGTGTTGGAATGCAGATTTCCGAAACTCTGCCCTGAGGCAGAGCCAATCTATCCACACATAAAATGGAGAACAAACATGGGCGTATTAGTTGGCAAAAAGGCACCCGATTTCACGGTTCCGGCTGTGCTGGGCAATGGCGAGATCGTTGAAGAGTTTACCCTGTCCAAGGCGATCAACGGCAAATATGGCCTGGTCTTCTTCTATCCGCTGGACTTCACTTTCGTTTGTCCGTCTGAGCTGATCGCATTGGATCATCGCATGAACGATTTTAAAGATCGTGGTGTAGAAGTCATTGGCGTATCGATCGACTCGCATTTCACGCACAACGCATGGCGTAATACCCCCGTTGACAAAGGTGGTATCGGACAAGTGGCTTACACCTTGGCGGCCGACATGAGTCACGCGATTTGTAAAGCCTACGATGTTGAGTCAGAGGGCGGCGTGGCCTTCCGTGGTGCCTTCCTGATCGACAAGAACGGCGTCGTACGTTCACAAATCATCAATGATCTGCCGCTGGGTCGTAACATGGACGAGTTGATTCGTCTGGTCGATGCGCTGCAATTCACCGAAGAGCACGGCGAAGTTTGCCCGGCGGGTTGGAAAAAAGGCGACAAAGGTATGAATGCGTCACCGGAAGGTGTGGCTAAGTATCTGGCGGAGAATGCGTCTGGGCTGTAACTGGCCTGGCTGTTCGAAGCTGCAATAAGAGCGGCGCCCTTGTGGCGCCGTTTTTTTTGCTGGATCACGTCAACTAGTGAGTCTGGTTAGTCGTTTGGTAAGGCGTCATGCCAGCCACCTAAATGGCGCCAACGATTCACGATGCGACAGAATAGTTCGGCAGTCCGCTCGGCATCATAACGTGCGGAGTGCGCCGCGCTGCCATCGAAACTGATTCCTGCGGCGGCGCAGGCTTTGGCTAATACAGTCTGGCCATAAGCTAGGCCAGCAAGAGTAGAGGTATCGAAGGTAGAAAAAGGATGGAACGGGTTGTGTTTGTTGTTGACGCGCTCTGCTGCCGCAAAGATAAAACCATGGTCAAAGGAGGCATTGTGGCCCACCAGGATAGCGCGATTACAGCCGCGTTCTTTCATGGTGCGACGAATCGGCGTGAAAATCTCGTCGATGGCCAGCTTTTCCGGCTGCGCGCGACGCAGCGGACTATGCGGATCAATTCCGGTAAACTCCAGCGCAGCAGGCTCTAGATTGGCGCCGCGAAAAGGTTCCACATTGCAGCTGATGGTTTCCTTAAGATAAAGGTCCCCATCGGTTTTCATGTCGATAATGACCGCCGCGACCTCGAGTAGGGCATCGGTTTTGCAATTAAACCCGCCAGTTTCGACGTCAACCACGACAGGAAGAAAGCCGCGAAAGCGCTTGGATATGGCGTGAGTCTTGCTTTCAGTCCCTTTATGCATACCGGTTCGCACACCTTGAATCGTTGTATGCCCCTTTACAGGCAGCTTGAGTTTTAGTTCTGATGATGAATACGCGCCGCAGTATACCAAAGCGTTGTTCGTTTGGTGCTTTTAAAAAACGTTCACCTTTGGCAAAAACTTGCCGCTATCTGAGCTTTTGGGTGCCGCTCTGCCTAGTTTTTGTTGCGCCGCTGTCTGCCAAGGAGTTTATGGCGCCGATGGATCGCAGTCAGTGGTACATTTCGGCCTCGATCTTTGAGTGTACCGTGGTGCACGATATTCCTTTATATGGCAAGGCGACATTCTATCACGAGGCCGGAGAGCCCCTGAGTTTTTATACCTCGACTATTCGCAATCCGATGCGAGCGGGCCAGGCTGCGTTGGTGATTGAAGCTTCAAGTTGGAAGCCAGGATTGCCGGTGCAGGACTTGGGTTACGTCAGTGTCAGCGATAGCAATCGCCCACTGCTGGTGGAAGCCAAACGGGCTACCAGCATGATGTATGGCCTGCTGGAGGGGATGGCGCCCACTTTCACTCGACAAGCCCAATACAAGCAGGATGAGTCAGTACGTGTGCGACTCAATAGTATCAACTTTAAAAGCGTTTACGATGCCTATCTCGAGTGTGTCGCCGGGCTTCTGCCGGTCAATTTTCGTCAGGTCGAGCGTACGCGTGTGCATTTTCAGGTCGACAAGGCGGAGCTAACAGACGACGATCGCGCTGCCTTGGATCGCGTCGCCCTGTACGTTTTGGCGGACAGCACTGTCACCGGTATTTTTGTTGATGGACATACTGACTCCAGCGGTCGCCGCATGTATAACCGCTTCCTGTCAAAGCAGCGGGCAGAGGTGGTGACCGAGTATCTGGTCAATAAAGGTCTTGATTCGTCGATTATTCTGACGCGTTATCACGGTGATCGCTACCCGGTGATCGATAACCGCACGAAAGCAAACAAGGCTCAAAATCGCCGCACCACGGTGCGTCTGCAGCGTGGTGGTGAGATTGTGTCAGAGGATGAGGACGGATAAGTCTAATTGGCGAAAAATCTTCCTGGTTGAAACCTTTTTTCTCGCGTGAATTGCGTTAAAATCGTGCGATCGCTGTGGAGGCCCTCGAATATGACCAAGAGAAAGACGACCAAGGAATCTGTACCGCCGACTCATGCTGTAGCCGATAAGATCAAGGAATCGGCCCGACAGATTTGGTTAGCTGGGTTGGGTGCCTATAACAAGGCTGAGGAAGATGCCGGTAAGTTCTTTGAAAAGCTAGTGCGTGATGGCGAAGAGCTCGAAAGCATGACACGCGGCGCGGTCGAAAAGCAGTTTAAGGCGGTCGAAGATACCGTCGGTGAGGTGCGTGAAAAAGCCTCTGATGCTTTTGGAAAGCTGGAGAGCGTGTTTGATAAGCGTGTTTCGGCGGCGCTGGTGCGTTTGGGATTCCCGGTACAGAAAAAAGCCGACGTGATGGAAAAGCGAATCAAAGATCTAGAAGCGCGTGTTGCTAAGCTAGAAGCTAAAAGCCGCAAAGCGTCCTGATTAGTCGATGCCTTGAAGGTATTGATCTTTCAAGGCGTTCAGCTGTGCTCTTGGCTCACTTCTCAGGTAGGGAGCGGGCAAAGAGATTACTTGGTAAACACCTTTCAATAGGGCGTCTTCTTCGCCCTCAATTTGGGCCACTATGGCGTAGTTGAGCCAGAAGGTTGCCGTCATCACGATGTTGTCACTCAGGGCCTCGATTTCCGCTTCACTCGCCTGCAATACGCCTTGATTTTGTAGGTTGCGCAATATTGTCAGTGAGGTAGTACGTTTTTTGCCGATGATGCGTTTGAAGCGGGGTTTCAGCGTGTCGTAGCGCTCCAGCACATTCACCACGTCCTTATAGATGAAACGGTAGCGTGCGATCCCTTCAAAAATAAGATGAATAAAAAACCATTGATCTTCGATGTCCAGGGCTTCTTCGGGAACCACCAATAACTGCAAAATCTCGGCCTCGTACCAGTTGAACAGCTCGGTGACAATGTCACTTTTGCTTTTAAAGTGGTAATACAGATTGCCGGGACTGATCTCCAGTTCGTCTGCAATAAGCAGTGTGGTCACGTTCGGCTCACCCAGCTCGTTAAAAAGCTTCAAACTGGTGTGCAGAATTCTTTCGCGAGTTTTCATTGGCCGCTGTATTCCTTGTTCCCGTATGGGCGTCTAGCGATTTATGGTCGATTATTGGATAAAGGGATTGTGGTAAAAATGTGTGATCTTGTCATCGCTAAATTTGGAAAAGAACTGACTACTTTGGGCTATGAGCTTGAGCATGCTGGTCTGCCGCTGATGGTCTCGCACCAATACCTTGATCTGGTCAAAGTCATCGCGAATTTGCGTGAAGCGCGCAGTAATGCTGGAGGCAATAATTTGCTCTGGTCGCGTGCCAAGCTCCTTGGCCAAGAACTGCTGGTAGTGCAGGGTTTCTTCTGTCGATAGATTGGTGCGACTGGCCAGATGCTTGAGTTTGATCCGCTCCAGCAGATAGCGGGAGCAGGATTGTGGATTTTGTTCGCCATAACGGCGAAAGGCTTCCCAAAAGTAATTGTCGGTCAGGCTTTTGAAGCGATGTACGTCGCTGAGGCAGTTTTCGACAAAGTCGGCGCTTTCTGCCTCCGACATCACCTCGTCAATGGCAGAGCGTAGCAGCCAATCAAATCCTTGTGCGGTTTTGTGTGCGTAGACCTGGCGATACATTTGATGACGGCTGTAAACAAAATCTTCCAATGAGCCCAGCCCCTTATCGGCAATCGCGAGGCCAAGCCAGCCGGTTTGCGTGCAGAAGCCGAAATGCAGGTTGCTCAACAGGTGATCGAGATTGAAACCGCCAATGGTGACCGAGGAGTGAAAACCATCGCGCAACATGTAGTCGGCGCGATCCGCATCCAGTTCGCCGGAAACGATACTTTGTAAGGTGCGTTTGAGCTTTTCGGCAAATTTCTCGGGTTGCGGATGTTGGTCGGGACCGATTAGGCTCCACAGTGCGCTGCCATGCTCGCAGAATTGTCGACTGGGCTGCAGATGCGTCGTTTCCATCAACGACAAAATGTCGTGCCGGCACAGGCCGAAATCTTCAATATCGATCTCTTGCAGAATCTGATGCGCGACGCGCGCCGAATAATGCTCGTGGTGCAGTTCGCTGGGTTCGTCAGGAAAGGTGTTAGCGATATCAACGTCTTGCCAAAGCTGCTTGAAGCGTCCTGGTTTGGCTAACAGCTCGCGTATCGCTGAAGTGCGGCTGAATTGGTGAGAAAAACTACAGTGTCCGCTATCATGCAAGAGACAGGCGCAACGCACTAGCCGGTGAAAATAGCTGATAGCATCTAATACCGGCGTGCTTAACAGTTGTCGGGTGTCTTTGGCTTTGTGCTTGAGGGTGTTCTCGATCAGGGCACGAAACATGCGTCCGGCTACATGCATCGCGCCAATGCTATGCAGGAAACGGGAGTGAGTCGCGCCGGGAAAGACCAGCGAAAGGATGTCGTTTTGACAAATAAAGCGCAGTCGTTGAAATAGCGCGTGGTCGACGATGGCTACTTCGTGTCGGAGCAGAGGGATGCCGCCATGGACGGGATCCATGATGAGCTTGTGATGAGCGCCTAGCAGGTCTTCGATTGAGCGGTTCAAAAGTGGGTCCCTGAATGTAAATTAGTGTGAATACTCTAACTTTTGTGCGTAAGTTCTGCGCGGCGAACTGAAATAAGAGTAACCTTTTTAGTACAGGGGTGAAAGCACCGGATAACGACTAGATTGCAGTGTAATTGTGCGATGTGTCGATCTGGGATTTCCCTGTGAAAACCGGTCATTTGCGTATACTCAATGTGGTGGTACTCAAAATGAATAATGGTGTGTGGTTACTCTCTGACACTTCCGTTCGCCTCCCAAAGGCAGAGGTGCGAGGTGTATGAAATGTCAGGTATGGCGGATCGTATTCTCGTAATCGATCGTCACGACGAAGATCTCAAGCGCTTGAGTGACTACTTGGTCAGCAAGGGCTATCTTGTGCATGCCGCTCGTACATTGCAGCAGGCGCGAGACATCGCTGCCCTGAATCCCCCTGATCTGGTGTTTGCTGACGTCACGAACTCTGAAATCCCGCAAATCCCCTTGCATTTTAATCACAATCTGTTGGCTCCCCTGGTCATCGTCTCGCGCACTGAGAAGGCCGGCGATGTGGTCGCCTGTTTGCGCCGCGGTGCGGCGGATTACATTCTCAAGCCGGTGTTGGATTTTGCTAGTGTCGATGATGTGATTCATCGAATCTTGGACAAAATCCGCTTGGCCAAGTTGAACCAACGTCTGCATCGTGAGCTGGAAGAGGGCAATCGCAAACTTCGAGCCGGTATCCAAGAGTTGCGTGCTGATCAAAAAGCGGGGCTACAGGTGCAGTTGCGCATGTTGCCAAGCTCTCCGCGCATTATTCATGATTGGTATTTTGAGCATAGTGTACGCCCCTCGTTGTATTTGAGTGGTGATTTTCTCGATTATTTCAATCTCGATGAGCAGCGCTGCCTATTTTACTTTGCCGATGTTTCCGGGCATGGCGCTTCGTCGGCCTTCGTGACGGTCTTGTTAAAGAACCTGACCATGCGCTTGAAGCGTAATTTCAAGCGCGGTTCGAGTGATGATATTTCCTGTCCAAGTCGATTTCTCAAGCGAATCAATCAAGAATTACTGACCACCGACCTGGGTAAGCACGTCACCATATTTGCTGGCGTAATCGATCGACAAAGTCGAAAACTCACCTATGCTGTGGGTGGTCATTTTCCCTTGCCGGTACTGAGCAGTGGCGGCAAGGCCGATTTTCTGGATGGCAAGGGGATAGCGGTAGGCCTGATGCCAGAGCCAGAGTTTCAGGTGAGTGAACGGATCTTGCCAGAAGTATTCCAGATTGTGATCTTTTCTGATGGCATTCTGGAAGTCATGAGTGGAGCTGACATCGAGGCGAAAGAAAAATTGCTGCTGGATGTTGTTTCTACTGAGCCCCCAGGGATAGAATCGCTGCTTTCATTTTTAGGGCTGGATGAAATGGATTCATTGCCCGATGATATTGCAGTTCTAAAAATATCGAATGCTGACTCTTGTCTGGAAGATGAAGCCAGTGACGCATAAGAGCAGAGAGTTGAGACATGTCCAGTTGTAAAATCTTACATGCGGAATGTAGCGGCGTTTTCGTACTGAAGTTGCAGGGTGAGGTGCGCCTGACCTATTGCAATGCCTTGGATGAAGCGATCGAGTCTATTGTTGAGGCGCCAGGATTCCAGACAATTGTCGTCGATCTGTCGGAGGCCGAAATGGTCGACAGCACGACACTGGGCTTACTGGTCAAATTAGCAATCAAGGCGCGAGCCAAGAGTCACTTCCTTCCTTCTATTGTGTCGTCCAACCCAGACATCACGCGCATCATCAAAAGCATGGGCTTTGAATCCGTGTATATTGTGCTCAAAGAGCCCGTGTTGGACCCTAAAGTCTTAATTGAGATCGAGCCGCAAGAGATGGATGAGCAGGCCGCTCGCAATAAAGTGCTGGAGGCGCATCGTATCCTGATGGACATGAATGAAGGTAATCGCGAAATGTTTCGTGATCTCGTGATGGCGCTGGAGGGTGAGCAGCAACGTTCAGCTCAGGAAGAGCGGTACGTCCGGCCCAGTTCTGTCGCCCATCATCGTGTGGGTTGAGGGCGGCCTGACCGTTTCTCAATTCAGTTATTATCCCCTACTTGTTCTTCTCTTTGTGTGGCGGTAGTTTTACCGCTGCGTCTATTGACTGTTTGGCGGCCATCTAAGAGCGCTGACGGTCGGTCTGCGGTTTGTCTTTTTATGCTAAGTTGGTGTCCAAACAACTGAAGTGGAGAGTTCGTCACAATGATGGTTCGCGAAACAGAGAATAATTCCCCTCGTCGTATTGCAGTCTTGGGTGGGGGGAGTTTTGGAACCGCTTTGGCTGATATCGCCGCCGGTAATGGCTATGACACGCGCCTATGGATGAGAAATGCTGAAGCTGTCAGTAAAATTGCGCAGTCGCGCGTCAATGAGCGCTACTTACCGGACCTGCGCTTGCATGAGCGCGTGCGTCCCGAGAGTGATATCGCTCGCGCTGTAAGCGGCGCAGAGCTAGTGTTGTTCGCGATTCCAAGTAAATCATTTCGGAGTATTGCAGAGCAGGTGCGGCCGCTAATCGCCTCCACTCAGCTCTTGGTGAGTACCACGAAAGGGATTGAGCCGGATTCTTTAAATCTGATGAGTCAGATACTGCGTAGCGAGTTTCCCGCTAACGCGATTGGCGTGATAAGTGGTCCCAATCTGGCTAAAGAGATTGCGCGAAAGCAGCTGACGGCCACGGTGATTGCCAGTGAAAGTTCCACCTTGCGCAAGGCGGTGCAAGAGGCCTTCGGTTGCGAATACTTTAGGGTTTATGCCAGTGCGGATGTGCGGGGTGTTGAGTTGGGCGGTGCCTTGAAGAATATTTACGCCATCATGGCGGGCATTACGGCGGCGAAACAGTTGGGCGAAAATACGGTAGCGATGTTGCTAACGCGTTCTTTGGCAGAAATGGGCCGCTTCGCCTCGCACTTGGGGGCTAATCCGATGACCTTTCTCGGTTTGGCTGGGGTGGGCGATTTGATTGCGACTTGTAGCTCGCCCTTGAGTCGTAATTACCGTGTGGGGTTCGCGCTGGGGCAGGGGCGTGCCTTGGCGGATGCAGTGGCTGAGCTGGGCGAGGTGGCTGAAGGGGTGAATACCTTGCTTCAGGTCAAGCGTTATGCCGACAGTCATCAGATTTATATGCCTCTGGTGCAAGGATTGTATAAAGTTGTGTATGAGAATGTGCCGCTGTCCCTGGTGATTCGTCAGCTCATGACGGCGGAGCAAAACTCGGATGTTGAGTTTACGCTGGCGCGGGAAGATATTTGAGCGTAGGCGGTTTGTCTGGGTTTTGTACGAAATGGATTGATCGGGAGCCTTACGCTTATGCATTATGACCCCTCCGCAGAACCGCGCCTGATGCGCGCGTTCTATGTTGTATTTTTCTTCGTGATCTATCGGATCACCGATATCGTGGTTCTGTTTATCGCGGTTGCTCAGTTTGTGTTGTGTTTAGTCACAGGTCAGCCAAGTGAGAACTTGCGGCGTTTTAGTGATAGTTTGGG
The DNA here is from genome assembly GCA_041591755.1 of Oleiphilaceae bacterium. GTDB lineage: Bacteria > Pseudomonadota > Gammaproteobacteria > Pseudomonadales > Oleiphilaceae > JBFHRI01. Next base: position 7,653 of record JBFHRI010000031.1, on the reverse strand, counting down.
GCAGTATGTGCATCAAATTGTGATCTATCTGGGTTGTCACGACGCACAAAAACCGTATCCCTTCAGTGATTGGCCGGATGCCAGTGAGGCCATTGATGGTGTTGCAGAGCGGAGCGTCGGTCAATGAAATTGTACATTGCGCGCCATGGTCAAGCCTCGTTTAACGCCGGCAGTGATCGTGAGCGTTGTTTGACCGTGGTGGGAAAGCATGCCACCGAAACCTTGTTCGAAGCGCACAAAGATCAATTGTTGGCGGTCAATCGCATTTGGGCCAGTCCGCTTAAGCGAGCACAACAAACGGCCGAAATCCTCAGCGGGTTTCGCTTAGAGATGATTGAGACGCAGCTAGCTCTGGAACCTGATGAGGAGCCTGCAAGAGTGTTGGAGCTAATCGACGCGGTCGTGGGTCAATGTCAGTCGTTGATGTTGGTTTCGCACCAGCCCTTGGTGGGTGATTTGGTCAGCCTGTTGTGTCGCGGCAATTTGTTTGAGCCACACCCTTTTGCCACCAGTGAAATCGTGGTTATTGATTTGGAAGTGGCTGCGCCTGGAATGGGCGAGATGCGAGCGGATTATTTGCCTTGAGTCAGATAAGGCGATCATTATTGATCGCGACTTCTATGTAGGTCGGGCCTTCAGCCCGACAATACCGACCACCCAGAGGATGAATTTGGGCGGGTCGGGGGCCGGGTAATCCGCTGTCGGACTGAAGGCCCGACCTACGAAGACAGTGCTTACATCGCCCAGGGGTACTGTTTGTGGCCGACCTACACCCGCTTTGGGTTAATTCGGCAAGGGCTGCTGCAATACCCACTCCAGCACGAATTTGCTGCCAAAATAACCCGTCATTAATAAACCGCATGCCGCGATGGTCCAGGAGCTGACCGACGTGCCGCGCCAGCCATAGCGCGTGCGCCCTCCCAAAATCACCACAAAGACGATTAAGGCCAGCAGCGTGAAAGCAGTTTTATGAGCGAGTTTTTGAGCGAAGAAGTCTTCAATAAATACTGCGCCGCTTACCACAGAAAGGAAAAGCAGAATGGCGGTCAGTCGCACAATTTCAAACAGCAATTTTTCCATGGTCAGCAGGGGGGGCAGGTTGCGCGATAAAATCGAGCTGTTACGCTTTTTGAGATTGTGGTTCTGCAGCAGTATCAGAACGCCCTGTGCGGCGGCGATTGCGCTGACGCTGTAGGCCAGTATGGAGAGCAGGATGTGTAGATAAATGCCTACGTATTCCGGTTTATAACGATGCGCTTCATGGCTGATGAGGAGCAGCGCTAGGATGCTTCCAACTGCTAAAGGGTAGGTGATCAGGCTCAGGTTGTGTACGGGCTTACGCAGGCCGAGCAGTAGGAGGCTGAAAACGATCAAGGCTGAGCTCAGAGCCAGGGAGTTGGTCAGGCTGAGGTCGATGCCGCTGCTGCTGAATACGCTTTGGTAGCTGGTCGCCAGGTGCGCGGCTAACGCGCAGGTGCCGATGGCCAGGCTGAGTGCAGGGTTGGCGGGCTTGCGGCGCAAATAAACGAGCAATTGGAAGGTCGCCCCCAATGCATACAGGCCAATAGCCAGGAGTCCGAGAATAAAAGTGAGCATGTTTGAGTGGAAGCGTCGACTGGCAGTTCTAATCGCAATGGATGAATGGTTATAATGCGCGGTTTGGAAACACTTGGCAATCATTCGCTGCAACTTGTTGGCAATGAATCGTCTGGGGTCCCTCGCTACGAAATAAGAGTATCTCCATGTTTGAAAATCTGACCGAACGCCTATCCGATAGCCTGCGAAAAATTACCGGCCAGGCGAAACTGACTGAAGACAACATTAAAGAAACCCTGCGCGAGGTGCGCATGGCGCTGCTCGAGGCGGATGTGGCGTTGCCAGTGGTCAAGGATTTCATTGAGCAAGTTAAAACCGCAGCGCTGGGACAAGAAGTGATGCGCAGTCTGTCGCCCGGCCAGGAGTTCATCCGCCTTGTCAATCAGGAGTTGATCCGGGTGATGGGTGAGCAGTCGCAAGGTCTGCAGCTCAATGCCAAGCCGCCTGCGGTCGTTTTAATGGCGGGTTTGCAGGGTGCGGGTAAGACGACATCGGTGGCCAAGCTTGCACGTTTTCTGCAAGAGCGCGCTAAAAAGAAGGTCATGGTGGTCAGTGCCGACGTCTATCGGCCGGCAGCGATCCGTCAGCTGGAGACGCTGGCGGGTGATGTGGGGGCGATCTTTTTTCCTTCAAATATCGAACAAAAGCCCATCGATATTGCGCGCGCCGCAATCGATGAGGCAGCGCGCCGCTTTGCTGATGTATTGATTGTCGATACCGCAGGACGTCTGGCGATCGACGAAGAGATGATGTCGGAAATCAAGCAGCTGCATGCTGCGATCAATCCGGTGGAGACCCTGTTCGTTGTTGATGCGATGACGGGTCAGGATGCGGCCAATACGGCCAAGGCGTTTAACGATGCCTTACCTCTGACAGGTGTGGTGCTGACCAAGGCGGATGGTGATGCGCGAGGTGGTGCTGCACTCTCCGTGCGCCACATCACGGGTAAGCCGATCAAGTTCCTGGGTGTAGGTGAAAAGACGGATGCCCTCGAGCCGTTCCATCCAGATCGCGTGGCGTCGCGTATACTGGGTATGGGTGATGTGCTCAGTTTGATTGAGGATGCCGAGCGTAAGCTGGATAAGGCCAAGGCCGACAAGCTGGCGAAGAAGATCAAAAAAGGGAAGGGATTCGATCTTGAAGATTTTCGCGACCAGTTGCAGCAAATGAAGAATATGGGCGGCATGGCAAGTTTGCTGGATAAGCTGCCGGGCATGGGGCAGATGGCGCAGGTGGCCCAAAGTCAGGTCAATGACAAGATGTTGGGGCAATTGGAAGCGATCATCAGCTCGATGACGCCGCATGAGCGGCGCTACCCTGATGTGATCAACAACTCTCGCAAGCGCCGGATTTCGGCGGGCTCGGGGACGCAGATACAGGATGTCAATCGTTTGCTCAAGCAGCACAAGCAAATGCAGAAAATGATGAAAAAGTTCACGCAAAAAGGCGGCATGATGAATATGATGCGCGGCATGAAAGGTATGATGCCACCCGGTGGCGGGCCTTTTGGGCGCATGTAATTGTTAATTGATTGTTTTTAAAGTGTTTTCTGTTGTCTGACAGAAAAGCGGTCTGCGCAGCTGAAAAGGGAGTTTTCAAGCGCAGATAATTCCTCTAGAATATGCGCCCTTTCGAGCGCTAGTTCCGTGTGGGTCTGGCAGCAATGATATATTTGAGTTTGGGATCGAAATTTCATGGTTAAAATCCGTTTGTCTCGCGGCGGCTCTAAGAAGCGCCCGTTTTACCATTTGACGGTGACTGATAGCCGTTCAGCTCGTGATGGCCGTTTCATTGAGCGTGTTGGTTTCTTTAATCCGGTTGCACGTGGTCAGGAAGAGCGTCTGCGTGTGAGCGAAGAGCGTGTTCAGTACTGGCTGCAAAATGGCGCCCAGGCCTCTGATCGCGTGATGAGCCTGCTTAAGGAAGCAAAGAAAGCCGCCGCTTAATGCGCGGTGCTGCTTTGCATCGCTTGGGCGGTGAGCCTGTTGTTTGTTGGGGCGAGTGAGTGACGTGTCTGAAGAACTGACAACGATGGGCAAGATCACATCGACTTACGGTGTGAAAGGGTGGGTGAAGGTCATGTCCTATACCCAACCAAAAGAGAATATTGCTTCGTATCCGCGCTGGTTGGTGACCCTGGGTGGTCGACAACAGGGTCTTGAGGTCGAATCGTGCAAGGCGCACGGTAACGGCATGGTGGCCAAGCTAAAGGGGTATGAAGATCGGGAAGCCGCACGACTGTTGGCCGGCACCTTGGTGCAGGTCAGAACGGCCGAGCTCCCGCCCTTGGAAGAGGGTGAGTGTTACTGGCATCAGTTGGAAGGCTTGACCGTGGTGACTGTGGATGGGCGTTGCCTCGGGCGCGTGGCCTACTTGATGGAAACGGGCGCTAACGATGTGTTGGTAGTCAAGCCTGATGCGCAGAGCATTGATGTGCGTGAGCGTTTGGTGCCGTATTTGCCGGATCAGGTCGTGAAAGATCTTGATCTGGAGAAAGGCGTGATGACCGTCGACTGGGATCCAGAGTTTTAAGACCCGGCAAGCGTGAAGGTTTGAGCCTGCGATTCGGGGCATTTGCTTTAGAAGGGACTGGGTTGATGTGGTTTGGCATAGTCAGCTTGTTTCCCGAGATGTTCGCGGCGGTCACTGAATATGGCGTCGTAGGCAAGGCGGTGAATTCGGGCTTGCTTGAGCTGGCGTACTGGAATCCACGGGATTTCACGCATGATCGCCACCGCACGGTCGATGATCGGCCCTACGGTGGCGGCCCCGGCATGTTGATGAAGGTGGAGCCGCTGCAGGCAGCGATCCAGGCGGCCAAGCAAGCGGCTGCAGATGTTAAGCACTCAAAAGAGCGCAGTTTGCGGACCGTTTATTTAAGCCCTCAGGGGGCGCCGCTCAATCAGCAAAGGTTGCTGGAGTTGGCGCGCTACGAACAGCTGATATTGATCGCAGGGCGCTACGAAGGAATTGATGAGCGAGTCATCGAAACCGAAGTAGATGAGGAAATTTCGATCGGTGATTTTGTCCTCAGTGGAGGCGAGTTGCCGGCCATGGTATTGATCGACGCGCTGGCCAGAATGGTACCAGGCGTGCTGGGACACGAGGCTTCGGCGGTCGAGGACTCGTTTGTGGACGGTCTGTTGGACTGCCCACACTACACGCGGCCTGAGGTGGTTGCGGGTAAAAGGGTGCCGGATGTGTTGCTTTCGGGTAACCATCAGGAGATTGCGCGTTGGCGAGCTCGGCAATCTCTGGGTCGGACTTATTTACGTCGGCCGGACTTGTTGGCGCGCATCGAGTTGAGTCCGCAGCAGCAAACGCTGTTGCAGGAATTTCTCGAAGAGCGAGAAAGATAGCGGATACTGTTTTAAGTTAACCAAGGTTGGTTTTAAGTAAATCAGCCGGGTAGTTTTTGGAGCAAACCATGACAAGCAAAAACAACATCATCAGTGCTTTGGAAGCAGAGCAGATGGTACAGAACATTCCTGAGTTTGGCCCTGGCGACACCGTTGTTGTGCAGGTCAAGGTCAAGGAAGGTAACCGTGAGCGTCTGCAGGCTTTCGAGGGCATCGTCATCGCTAAGCGCAATCGCGGTTTGAACTCATCTTTCACCGTACGCAAAATCTCCTACGGTGTCGGTGTTGAGCGTACTTTCCAAACGCACAGCAAGCTGATCGACAGCATCCAGCTGAAGCGTCGTGGCGATGTACGTCAGGCCAAACTGTACTACCTGCGCGACCTCAGTGGCCGTGCGGCGCGTATCAAGGAAAAGCTGGCTTAAGGCCATTGATCGAGGCGCTGCCTTCGACGCTTTTCTCTGCTTGTCTCGAAGCTTTTCGAGCGGCAACGTTAAGCTCGCTCAGAGAGATCTGATGCGGGCTTTTCGCGTTTGAGCGAAGCAAGATATGCGCGCTCAGATCTAGTGCGGCGTCACATCTGAGGACTGAACTAATCTCTAAGCGGTGAGTCTTAATTTAACGAGCTAATCTCGTCGAACGTAAGTGGCCGAAACGGCGGCGCTCCGTCCGCTCGAGCAGGTAATGATAAGTGTGCCGACTGCAAAGTACGGGCGCCAATTTGTAGGATTGTAGGCTTATGCGAAATGTATTTAAAAAAGCGGCATTGTACGCGTCGCTGCTGGCTGTGGGTGTGGCTGGCAGTGTGACGGCGGGGGAAAAGGAGATTCGCGCGATGCTGGCGAAAGCGGTGCCAGGTTTGCAGATCTCTCGCGTTTCTGAGAGTGAAATCAAGGGCTTGTATCTGGTGGAGTCGAACAACCAGCAAGAGCTTTACGTTAACGCCGAAGGAACCTACATGATTGCCGGTGAGCTTTACGGTGTTCAAGGTAATCAGTTGGCCAATCTGACCGAGAAGCGTCGCGACGTGCTGCGCAAGGAAAAAATCGCAGGCGTCGCGCAAAAGGATAAAATCGTATTTCCTGCCAAGGGTCAGACCAAGGCACGCATCGCGGTGTTCACCGATATCGATTGTGGCTACTGTCGCAAGTTGCATAATGAAGTGCCGCGTATGAACGAGCTGGGTATCGAGGTCAGTTATTTGGGCTATCCGCGCTCAGGTATTGGGCGAGACTCTTATAAGAAGTACGTTTCGGCCTACTGTGCGAAAGATAATCGCCAAGCGCTGACTGATGCCAAGAACGGTAAGCAGATTCAGTCGCTCGATTGCAAGAATCCTGTGGCTGAACAGTACGAGTTGGGCCAGATATTGGGGATTTCCGGCACGCCAGCGATCATTTTGGAAGATGGTACGCTGATCCCGGGTTATGTTGAGGCTGACCGTCTGGCGCAGGGTTTGGGTTTGTTGTAAATCGGCTGAGCTGGAAAAAGAACTAAAAATGGGTGCCTGGAGCACCCATTTTTTTTAGGGTTTGCGCGGTCTGGCGGCTAGCAGCGCAACCCTCGGTCTTTTTTGCGCGCCTCGCATTCTTTCTGAATGTTCAGGCAGCGCTGCGCGCCGGCGGGAGACAGCCGGTCAAAATCACACTTACGGAATTCCTCGCGTAAATCATTGTCGGAATAGTCGGCAAATGGGCCGCTACAGGCGCTGAGAGTGAACACACTGAGCACGTACAGACCAAATTTGAGGATGTATTTCATTACCTTGATTCGCTCTCTGATTTGATTTCTGTTTGTTTGAGACTAGCAGCAAGATGCGGTGCTGAAAACCGCGTGCCCAGATTTTATTTCCTGGTCGACACGGTATACTATGCGGCCCCAAAATGGCTGCCAGGCTGGTGCCTGAGCCGGAACAGAGGAAACAGCTTGTGAATGCGCTAAAAGTCGGTATTTGTGGTCTCGGTACGGTGGCCAGTGGAGTCATCAATGTAGTCAAGCGTAATCAGCAGGAGATTTCCGGTCGTGCCGGACGCGGCATTGAGGTGGTGCAGGTCGCTTCACGCAGATTGCGTGACAACTGCGATATGCGTGGCATCGACTTTACCACGGACATGTATGCCGTGGTGAATAATCCAGATCTGGATGTGGTGGTTGAATTGATCGGCGGATACGAACTGGCGCGCGAGCTGGTGTTGGCTGCGATCGAGAATGGCAAGCACGTGGTCACTGCAAACAAAGCACTGATCGCGCTTCATGGTAACGAAATTTTTGCCCGCGCTGCCGAGAAAGGTGTGATGGTGGCCTATGAGGCCGGCGTGGCGGGCGGCATACCGATTATCAAAGCATTACGGGAAGGCTTGGTGGCCAATAAAGTGCATTGGCTAGCCGGCATTATCAATGGAACCGGCAACTATATTCTCACCGAAATGAAAGACAAAGGGCGAGATTTTGCCGAAGTGCTGAAAGAGGCGCAGGCGCTGGGTTATGCCGAGGCAGATCCGACCTTCGATGTTGAGGGAATTGATGCGGCGCACAAGCTCACCATCCTGGCTTCGGCCGCGTTTGGGGTGCCTTTGCAGTTTGACAAAGTGTATACCGAAGGCATTAGCAAGCTGGCGCCGCTCGATATTAAGAATGCCGCTGAACTGGGTTATATCATTAAAAACTTAGGCATTGCCCGTATGCAGCCGGACGGCAT
>JBFHRI010000030.1:0-16729 GCA_041591755.1 Oleiphilaceae bacterium | reverse complement strand
GACCAGCGCGATGACAGGTGCGATAAGGGGGCTATGCATTGAGCTATCCTTGGGCGATTTACGGGTACTCGCTATCTTGGGTTGGAATCAAATTTAGCGCAATGCCTGTGACGCAAAACGATGTTGCTAGGGCTGGTGGTAAGTATGAAACCTCCATAGGCCCAAGGAGCTGCATTCTTTTGTTATGCCTTATTGCTGGTTCAGATATCGGGACTATAGTCATGGGGTGTCTCAGTCTCTTGTTTCGCGAGCCCTATAGCGGAAACTCTATGCGCCCTAAACTCATTAATGCTTTGTTGACCCGCGTCATCGCGGTGCTTGCTTTTGTTTTCGGCGGCGTGGTGCAGGCACAACAGATCGTGGTGGGAGTTTATGACAATCCCCCCAAAATTTTTCTCAATGAGGCGGGGCTGCCCGCGGGTATCTTGATCGATCTGTTGGACGAAATGGCGCGTATTGAACAATGGCATGTGCAGTACCGTCCTTGCCATTGGCAAGAGTGCGTTGACTTGTTGAAGGCGGAAGAAATCGACTTGATGCCTGATATGGCCTATACCCAGCTGCGTGATCAAGAGTTCGATTTTCACGCTATTCCGGTCCTTTACAGCTGGTCGATGGTGTATGTCCGGCCAGGCACCTCGATTACGTATGTCACCGATTTAAGTGAAAAGCGAGTCGCGATACTGAAAGGTAGCGTGCAAGTTGAAGCGTTTAAGACGCTGCAGCATAACTATGGCTTCCGCGCCCGTTTGGAAGAGGTGGACTCGCTAACCGAAGTATTTCAGCGCTTGGCGGTGGGGTCTGTCGATGCTGGCATCGCCAACAACTTCTTCGGCCTCTATAACATGGCGGATTATGACGTCGTCGAGACGCCGGTGATCTTTGGCGCAATACAGCTTTTTTTTGCCACCAAACAGGGGCGTCATGCGGATTTGCTGGCCGCCATTGATCGCCATATGGGACGCTGGCGAACGGATCCCGAATCCATTTACTTCAAGACTCTAAAAGGCTGGCAGAGCGAGTCTGAGTTGCATGCGATTGCGGCGCATTTTTGGCGCATTCTTGGGGCGACCGTTGCCCTGCTGCTGGCAACACTGGTGATTGCCGTCTTGCTGCGCTGGCGGGTCAGAGCGCGCACGCAAGAGCTCTCGCGCTCTTTGGCCTCTTTGCATGAGACCGAGACTCGGTTTCGAGCACTGTTCGAACAAGCCAATGACGCCATTTTGATTCTGGATGATTTGCAAGTGATCGATTGTAATCGCCGGGCGGAAGAAATGTTTGGTGTGACACGACAGCAGATCCTGGCAGCCAACCCGCTGTTGGATCTACGCGGGGCTGAGCCGGGAGGCCTGGCTGCACGGCTCTATCTTTCGCGACAGATCGCGATCGCTCTATCAGGCTCCACAGCGGTCTTTGAAGCACGTAAAAGTGCCCCCGATGGCACCACCATCGACATCGAAATCTACCTCAATCGGGTCGCACTCAAGTCCGCGGCGTATATTCAGGCGATCGTGCGTGATGTGACCGCACTCAAGCGCTATCAAGAGCAGTTGGAACGCATCGCGCATTATGATCCCTTGACCGGCTTGCCCAATCGACTGCTGCGGGCTGACCGTCTGAATCAGGCGATCGCTCGCGCTGCGCGCACCGGTGCGCATGTCGCTGTGGTGTTTCTCGATCTCGATGGCTTCAAAGACATCAATGATCACTATGGCCATGAAGTGGGTGATGGCCTGTTAATTGAAGTGGCAAAGCATTTACAGGAGGCTTTGCGTACCGAAGATACCTTGGCGCGTGTCGGCGGTGACGAGTTCGTGGCATTGATCGTGGATTTAATGCGACCCGAAGAATGTATTTCGGTATTGGATCGGCTGCTGCATGCCGCCGCGGTGCCGGTGCAGGTGCATTGGCGCCGTTCTTCGGGGGAAAGTCTGAGTGAACTGACCTTGGCGGTGTCGGCGAGCGTGGGCGTGGCCTTTTATCCGCAAGACGGTGGTGAGCCCGACACCCTGATGCGCCGGGCAGACCAGGCGATGTATCAAGCTAAGCAGGCCGGGCGTAATCGTTACGTCTTTTTTGATTCGCGGCAGGATCAGGCCATTCAAAGCCGCCATGAAGCCTTGGCACGACTGACGGCTGCGCTGGAGGCCGATGAGTTTGTGCTGTTCTATCAGCCAAAAATCAACATGGCCAGGCTGACTGTCGTGGGCGTGGAAGCGCTGATACGCTGGGCGCATCCTCAAAAGGGCTTGTTGCCTCCGGCGGCGTTTTTGCCTGTGTTGGATAATCATCCACTGAGTATTGAGGTCGGTGAGTGGGTGATTCGTCAAGCCCTTGCGCAAATGCGCGATTGGCAGGCGCAAGGGCTGGATCTTGCGGTCAGTGTCAATATCAGCGCAATTCATTTGCAGCAGGACGATTTTGCCGAGCGCCTGGGCGGAATTCTGATGGCGTTTCCGGCCGTGTGTCCCGATAAGCTGCAATTGGAAGTGTTGGAAACGAGCGCCTTGAGCGATATGAGCAAGATTATCGTTACCATGCAGGATTGTCGGGAGCTGGGTGTGAGTTTCGCCCTGGATGATTTTGGCACTGGATATTCTTCGTTGTCTTATTTGCGTCGCTTACCCGTGCAAACCCTGAAAATAGACCAAAGCTTTGTACGTGATATGCTCGAAGATGGTGGGGATCAGGCGATTGTTAAAGATATCATAGGCTTGGCGAGTGCATTCAACTGTGAAGTCATTGCGGAAGGGGTCGAAACCCAAGCGCATGGCGATCGACTGTTGGCGCTAGGATGTGAAGAAGCGCAGGGTTACGGCATCGCGCGGCCCATGGACCCCGCGGACATTCCTCAGTGGGTGCAGCAATGGAATCAACAGGCCAAATGGCTCGCCTAGGCTGAAAAATGTGATCGGCTCGGGGTTCTGTGCAGTCCTGCCCTTGTAATCCATTAATTGGCCACCATAGAGAGTTGCGGCCTCGCTGCGTAGCGTCAGACAGACTAAGTCTTGGTTTTAGTGGACTCTGTTGCACAGGATGGCCAGCTTTGGGTGTGCCAATTCTCATCCGCGTCGCAACGGCCCTTTTAGGCATCTGCCAAATCACTGTAGAATGCTGGCTTTTTACAGGGTCGGCATACTGCGGGATTAATCCTGACCGTTACTTCGGCAAGCCACCTGTTTCAGCCACTACAGCAAGCGATAGTTGACTCATTATGTTCTCTTCAACCTTGGCCAAGATTTTCGGCAGTAAAAACAAACGTGAACTTAAACGCATGGGGAAAATTGTTACCCGCATCAATGCGTTGGAGGATTCGGTCGCCGCACTCGATGATGCGGCGCTGAAGGCCAAGACGGCCGAGTTCAGAAAACGCCTGGCTGAGGGGGAGACGCTCGACAAGCTGTTGCCCGAGGCTTTTGCCGTCGCCCGCGAGGCCAGTAAACGCGTGATGGGCATGCGTCATTTCGATGTGCAATTAATCGGTGGTATGACGCTGCATGAAGGCCGCATAGCCGAAATGCGTACGGGGGAGGGGAAGACCCTGGTTGCCACGCTGCCGGTGTATCTCAATGCACTGGCCGGCCGCGGTGTGCACGTGGTCACCGTCAACGACTACCTGGCCAAGCGTGACGCCAACTGGATGTCGCCGCTGTACGAGTTTCTCGGGCTCTCTGTGGGGGTCGTACACGGTAATCAAGCGCCAGATGAAAAGAAGGCCGCTTATGATGCTGACATCACCTACGGTACCAATAACGAGTTCGGTTTCGACTATTTGCGCGATAATATGGCCTTCAGTCTCGAGCATAAAGTACAGCGCGGACTGCACTATGCCATTGTCGACGAAGTTGACTCGATCTTGATCGATGAGGCGCGTACACCCTTGGTGATTTCGGGCGCGGCGCAAGACAACTCGGCACGCTATAAGCAAATCAATGCGCTGATTTCCTTATTGAAAAAGGCCGAAGTCGATGAAGAAAACAAGCCCATCGACGAAGGGCATTTTACCATCGATGAAAAAACCCGTGGCGCTGATCTCACCGAGGCGGGGCACGTCCATTTAGAGCAATTGCTGATCGACCGTGGTGTACTCAATGAGGGTGATAGCCTGTATGCAGCGGCCAACCTGAACCTGCTGCACTATGTGCAGTCGGCGCTGCGGGCGCATTATCTGTTCCACAAAGATGTCGACTACATCGTGCAGAATGGGCAAATCGTCATTATCGACGAGCATACCGGCCGGACCATGCCGGGTCGGCGTTGGGGAGAAGGGTTACACCAGGCGATCGAGGCCAAAGAAGGCCTGAAGATCCAGGCCGAGTCTCAGACCTTGGCCTCAACGACCTTCCAGAACTACTTCCGTTTGTACGAGAAACTGGCCGGTATGACCGGTACCGCCGACACCGAAGCCTATGAATTTCAACAAATTTATGGCTTGGATGTGGTGGTCATTCCGACCAATAAGCCGATCCAGCGGATCGACTATAACGATCTGGTATATCTGACTCAGGAAGACAAATACCAAGCTATCATCGACGAAGTCAAAGCGGTGATTGCGGCGCAGCGTCCCGTATTGGTTGGTACCGCCTCCATCGAGGCCTCGGAGCATTTGTCGAGTCAGTTAAAGAAAGCCGGGATCAAGCACAGTGTCTTGAACGCCAAGCATCATGCGCAGGAAGCCCAGATCATCGCGCAGGCAGGTATGCCGGGTACGGTCACCATTGCTACCAACATGGCGGGCCGAGGGACGGATATCGTGTTAGGTGGTAACTGGGAGGCTGAGGTGAAGGCGCTGAAGGATCCAACGCCGGAGAAAATCGCCGAGATCAAAAAAGCCTGGGAAAAACGCAACCAACAGGTCAAGGAAGCCGGCGGTTTGCATATTCTCGGCACCGAGCGCCACGAATCTCGTCGTATCGACAACCAGTTGCGTGGTCGTTCAGGTCGCCAAGGTGACCCAGGCAGTACGCGTTTCTTCCTGTCGTTGGAAGACAACCTGATGCGTATTTTCGCGTCCGACCGTATGCGTAGCATCATGCAGGCCTTGGGCATGAATAAGGGCGAGGCGATCGAGCACAAAATGGTCACCAACGCGATCGAGAAGGCGCAGCGTAAAGTCGAAGGCCGCAACTTCGATATTCGTAAATCGCTACTGGAATACGACGATGTGGCCAACGATCAGCGTACCGTGATCTACGAACAGCGCAACGAGGTGATGGAAGCCGAAGATATTGGCGAGGTCATTGAAGCGATTCGTGAAGAAGTGGTCAATGACGTGATTAGCACCTACGTACCGCCGCAGAGCCTGGAAGAACAATGGAAGATCGAAGGCCTGGAAAAAGCCTTGGAGCGCGAGTTTGGCGTGCAGCTGCCGGTGCAACAGTGGTTGGATGCGGACAAAGAGCTGCATGAAGAGCCCTTGCGCCAGAAAATTCTTGAGGCCGTTGTAGCCCAGTACAAGGCTAAGGAAGAAACCGTTGGCGCTGCGGCCATGCGTGGTTTCGAAAAGCAGGTATTTCTGCAGATTCTGGATACCCTGTGGAAGGAACATTTGGCGGCCATGGATCATCTGCGTCAGGGGATTCACCTGCGTAGTTATGCGCAAAAGAACCCCAAGCAGGAATACAAGCGTGAGTCCTTTGAGCTGTTCCAGAACCTGCTCAACAGTTTGAAGTCGGATGTGATTCGCGTGATCAGTCATGTGCGCATTCAGACGCAAGATGAGGCGGCCGAAATTGAGCGTCAACGTCGAGCCGAACTCGAGCGTCAGTTGGGTACGGCACGCAGTGAGCACGCCTCAGCCTCGGCCCTGAGTGAAGGCGGCGAAGTCGATGAGCAGGGTGAGGTGAAACAAGAGCCCATTACACGCGATGGCCGCAAGGTTGGGCGAAACGAACCCTGCCCCTGTGGTTCCGGCAAGAAATACAAGCAGTGCCACGGACGCGTCGTGGCCTGAGCATCCATCAGGCCCTAGCTTAAACCGAGCGAGCCAGCAGGAGAGCACCGTCTGGCTCGCTCAACACAAACCCTTCTAATTTTCATCTATTGTTATCCTTCTGACGGAAAGCGAGGCAGCAAAAATGGCGGTTGGACCTTCTACTCTTCCCGAATTTCATCCGGTGGCCGGTGTGCGACTGGGCATCACCGAAGCGGGTGTGCGCTATGCCAATCGTAAAGATCTGGTGCTAATCGAGATGGCTGCCGGAGGGACTTGGGGCGGGGTGTTCACGACTAACGTATTCTGTGCGCCGCCCGTGAAGCTCTGTCGCGAGAAGTTGGCCGGTCCACAGAATGCGGAACAGCCGCGTTATTTGTTGATTAACACGGGTAACGCCAATGCCGGTACCGGCCCGCAGGGCTTTGACGATGCCCGCGAGTGCTGTGTAGCGTTGGCCCGCGCCGCCGGGGTCGAGATCAGTCAGGTGCTACCGTTTTCGACCGGCGTCATTGGTGAGAAACTCCCGGTCGAGCGCATCGTGCAGGCCTTGCCTGCCTTGTTGGCCGACCTGGATTATAACAATTGGCCGCGCGCCGCTTCGGGCATCATGACCACCGACACACGCCCCAAAGGCGTCAGCCGGCAGATCGAGATTGATGGCAAAACGATTACCGTGAATGGCATCAGCAAAGGCGCGGGCATGATCAAACCCAATATGGCGACCATGCTGTGCTATGTTGCGACCGATGCGGCCATTCCCCAAGCGCTGATGACCACCCTCACGCGTGAATTAGCCGAAAAATCGTTTAACCGTATTACCATCGATGGTGATACGTCCACCAATGACTCCTGTGTGTTTTTGGCCAGTGGCCGTGCCGGCGTGACTCTGAGCGAGGCACATCCTCAGTATGCTGCGTTCAAGAACTTGTTGCTCGAGGTCTTTGTCGAGTTGGCGCAGTTGATCGTGCGGGACGGTGAAGGTGCGACCAAGTTTGTCACCGTGCAGGTCGATGGCGCGCGCAATACCGATGAAGCGTTGGGCATTGCGTTCACGATTGCACACTCACCGCTGATCAAAACCGCTTTGTTTGCCAGCGATCCGAACTGGGGTCGCATTCTCGCTGCTTTGGGTCGTGCACCGGTGCCCGAGCTGGATTTGGACAAGGTGAATATCTGGTTGGGTGATGCGCAGATCGTGGAACGGGGTGGGCGTTGTGCGGCCTATACCGAAGCGGCCGGCAAGGAAGAAATGGCCAAGGAAGAGATCACCATCCGTTTGTCATTGGCGCGCGGCGAAGTCAGTGAGTCGGTGTGGACCTGCGATCTGTCGCATGACTATGTCACGATCAATGCGGACTATCGTTCCTAGGCCCTAGCGCATGGGTCGTATTCACGTTGCGGCGGCGGTGATTCGTCGCCCCGCTGCCAACGGCACGCATGAAATATTGTTAGCGCAGCGCCCCAAGCATCTGCATCAAGGAGGGTTGTGGGAATTCCCCGGTGGCAAGGTGGAGCCGGGCGAAGCGGTTCAGGCTGCCTTGGTGCGAGAGCTGGAGGAAGAGCTCGGTATTCACAGTCTGCAGTCGCTTGAACCGCTGATTCGCATCGCGCACGACTATCCCGACAAACAGGTCTTGCTCGACGTTTGGGTCGTTGATGGCTTTAGCGGCACGCCTTGGGGGCGTGAAGGTCAGGCCTTACAATGGGTGGCCGTCGATGCACTGTCTCACTATGCCTTTCCGGCCGCCAATCTGCCCATCATCAAAGCCTGTCGCTTGCCCCGTTTATATGCCATCACTCCGCAGTATGACGACCTTGAGCAGGCTTTGCGCGTGCTGCGCGAGCGCCCGCTTCCCCCTTGGTTGCTGCTCCGACAGCCACAGCTCACGGCGCCACAATTGGCACAATGGTTTAGCGCGATCAGTGAGCTGCCTAATCTGCAGTCCACGCGAATCCTGCTCAGTGGTGATCCCGCTGAGTTTCCGCACCTACCGTGCGCTGGATTTCAGCTGCCGTTTGTCGTGGCACAGCGTTACCGGTCACGTCCGCTGGATGCTCGGGGCTATTTGGGGGTAAGCTGTCATACCTCGAATGAGGTAGCGCATGCGCAATTGCTGGATGCCGACTTCGTTACTGTGTCGCCGGTGTGTCCCACAGCCTCCCACCCCGAACGCCCCGCCCTGGGCTGGCCGGCGTTTACGCAGTTGGTGGCGCAGGCCAAGGTACCGGTTTTTGCACTGGGCGGGGTGGCTCCCGACGCACTGGCGCAGGCGCTTAGCGCCGGTGCACAGGGCATCGCGGGTATCCGTTGGTGGTAGAGCCTTTGCTGCGTGGCTATGTCATGATCTTGCTGAAGTGAAAAGGTTGCGAACCGATGTCTGACTCCAAACAACTGACGCATCTGGATGCCCAGGGTGCCGCCCACATGGTAGATGTGGGCGACAAAGCGCATACACAGCGCAGCGCTACGGCAGAGGGTTTTGTCAGCATGCAGCGCGAAACCTTGGCGATGATTGTTGAGGGGCGCCACAAGAAAGGCGATGTTTTTGCGACCTGTCGTATTGCCGGCATTATGGCGGCGAAAAAATGTGATGAACTGATTCCGCTCTGCCATCGTCTAAATCTGTCCTCGGTCAAGGTTGAGTTAGAACCGCTTTGGAACGAACAGGACGCCGTAGTCCAGGTGCGGATTCAGGCAACCTGCAAACTGAGCGGTCAAACCGGGGTCGAGATGGAAGCGTTAACCGCCGTCAGTGTCGCCGCGCTGACGCTCTACGATATGTGTAAAGCGGTCGACAAGGGCATGGTGTTGGGTAATATCCGACTACTACACAAAGCCGGCGGCCGCTCGGGCGAGTGGCAAAGTTCTGCATCGCCAAACCAACAGAAAGCAGGCGGAGTGACCTAATCGATATGAGTTTTGACAGCGTATCCCCGTCTGGAAAAGCGCCACGCCTGGTCGATCGTTTTGGTCGTCGGGTCTCCTATTTGCGCATGTCGGTGACCGATCGCTGTGATTTTCGTTGCGTCTATTGCATGAGCGAAGACATGGCGTTTCTGCCGCGTCAGCAGGTACTGACGCTGGAAGAAATGCAGTGGATTGCCGAGGCCTTTGTCGAACTGGGTGTACGCAAGATTCGACTCACGGGTGGAGAGCCCCTGGTGCGCAGCAACATCCTCTCGTTGTGTCAGGGTTTAGGGCAGTTGAGCGGCTTGGATGAGTTGGTGATGACCACCAACGGTTCACAATTGCCGCGCCTGGCCAAACCGCTCAAAGCCGCAGGGCTCAAGCGCCTGAATATCAGCCTCGACAGCCTACGTCCGGCACGCTTTCGTGAGCTGACCCGCACCGGTGACTTGGCACGTGTGATTGAGGGAATTGAGGCCGCGCGCACGGCCGGTTTCGAGCGGATTAAACTTAATGCCGTGATCATGAAAGGTCGCAATGATGACGAAGTCTGCGATCTGGTCGAATTTGCCTTGCAGCGCGAATTGGATATCAGCTTTATTGAAGAAATGCCCCTGGGGCAGATTCAGGAGCATGATCGCGTTGAGGCCTTTTGTTCGAGCGAGGACATTCGCGATCAACTCGCGGCGCGTTGGGCGCTCCAGCCGGTCCATTTAAACCAAGCGACCGATGGCCCTTCGCGCTATTTTCGGATTCCTGGATTCCACTCTCGTGTCGGATTTATTTCTCCGCATTCGCACAATTTCTGTGGCGATTGCAATCGCGTCCGCGTCACCGTCGAAGGACGACTCTTGCTCTGCCTGGGGAATGAACATGCGGTCGATTTGAAGGCGGTGATTCGCGCCAATCCAGGCGATCGAGCGGTACTCAAGCAAGCGATTATCGACGCCATGGATTTGAAACCCGAGCGTCACTATTTCGATGACCGCGACGCCCCCCAAATTGTGCGATTCATGAATATGACGGGCGGCTAATTTGGTCGGCGCGTGCGTGAGATGGCTCGGGAGACGGCCTTCCCTGGCCCGGTTACAGCGTCGTTAGACGCTGGGTCGCAAGGCCGGCTGGCCTCATAACTTGATCGGGCTGCTCTCGTAGGTCGGGCTGAACGGATTGACAAACAGCGATGCGGCGCCCTCCATGCTCGCTTCAGGGTGTTGTCGACCCATCACGCGACGTACGATGGGTGCCTGTCCTTCACTGATATCGATCATGATTAAATACTGGCCTTCTGACACCGCGCGATGAAAGCGATAAATCTGACAATTTTCTTGTGCCAGTCCGCTTACCGTGCCGGCGATGAGGCAAAACGCCAAGCAAAACGCACTAATGCCCAACCAAGCGTTAAAGGTGAAAGCTTCGATATAGTTGAGCGGCAGGGTAAAAAGTATCGACATTAAGCAGGCCACCAGCAGGGCACGTTCGATGCTGCGAACGATGTCGGTACGCTGAAAGATATTGGCAGGCTTTAGATGATGTTCTTCAAGCGCCGTGCCTGTGCCCCCAAGAACATGAATCTGCTGTTTTGCGATGCCCGCGTCGTGCAAGTCACGGGCGATGGTATCTGCACTCTCTATGGAGTGGGTCAAATAAAACATTCGCTTCATGGTACACCTCGACTACTGGATTCCGATAGGCCGCTCTAAACGCCGAGCGATTCTTCAGCCCCTCTTTTTCCGGAATGTTTACACGTGCTAAATCCATGCATCTGCACTTTTATTATATGACTGAGCCAGGGCGGGTATTAGAAGTCTTATGTCTATACCCAGGCTGGTTAGCTCACCAGGTTTTAAAGCCGGGCTGCAGTGAAACGCTAAATTTCGCAAAGGCTAATCGTGCAAAGTGTGCGCTATGCTACAATGCCACGCCTTTTGTAATCTGAGGAAAATCCGTGAGCCTGCGCTTTGTTGAAACCTGTCTCCTGCCAACCCCCTTTGCGGTGTTTAAGATGCATGGATTTGAGGAGACAGAGACCGGACGGGAGCATGTCGTGTTGTCTCTGGGGGATGTCTCTGACGGGCAGCCTGTGTTAGCCCGCACGCACTCTGAATGTCTGACCGGGGATGCCTTGTTCAGCATGCGTTGTGATTGTGGCTATCAGCTAGAGCAGGCGATGAAAAGCATCGCGGACGAGGGTCGTGGGGTCTTGCTTTACTTGCGTCAGGAGGGGCGTGGCATCGGTTTGATGAATAAAGTCCGTGCCTACCAACTACAAGATCAGGGAGCTGACACCGTCGAAGCCAATGAGCGTTTGGGGTTCGCCGCCGATTTGCGTGACTACAGTATTTGCGGCCCGATGCTACAACATCTGGGCATCAAGTCGCTGCGTCTGATGACGAATAACCCGCGCAAGGTCGATGCCTTGCGCGCTGGAGGGGTTGAGGTGGTCGAGCGTCTCTCTTTGGAGGTCGGCCGCAATCCCTACAATGATTTGTATCTCAACACCAAGAGGCAAAAGCTGGGGCATTGGCTGCGTACGCATCAGGATGATGAGCCGGCCGCCTAGCGGTTTTTGTCATGCGCCGCTGCGGTTGTGTGACACATCGCTTTACGAGGCGGCATTGACTTCTCGGGTACGCTGCATCAGCGACAAGCGTTCTTGAATCTGTTGCACAATACCCGGGGCGTCGAGCCCGCATTGTGCAAGCAGGTCTGCGGGTTTGCCATGGGCAACAAAGCGATCAGGCAGCCCCAGATGCATTAACGGGGTAACACTACCTTGCTGCGCCAAATACTCAGCCACCGCACTGCCGGCGCCACCGGCCACCACGTTTTCTTCCAGGGTGACGACTAAGCTGTGTTGCTGTGCAATGCGATCAATGCAGGTATGATCAAGCGGCTTGATAAAACGCATATCGACCAGAGTGGCGTTCAAGCTCTCAGCCGCCGTGGCTGCAGCGCCCAGTAAACTCCCGAAACTCAGAATCGCGATCTCGCTGCCTTCGCGCAGCGTGCGTGACACGCCCAAGGGGAGCGCTGTCATCTTCGATTCGGGAATGACACCAGGCCCGCATCCGCGCGGATAACGCACGGCGGCCGGCCCCTGATGCAGATAGCCGGTATAGAGCATTTGCCGTAATTCGTTCTCGTCGGCGGGCGCCATCAATACCATATTGGGAATGCAGCGTAGGAAGGAGATATCGAAACTGCCGGCATGCGTCGGCCCATCTTCGCCAACCAGGCCTGCGCGATCAATCGCAAACAGCACATCCAGGTTTTGGATGGCCACGTCGTGGATCAGCTGGTCGTAGGCGCGCTGTAAAAATGTGGAGTAGATGGCGACCACCGGCTTCATGCCCTCACAGGCCAAGCCAGCCGCGAGTGTCACGGCGTGTTGTTCGGCAATGGCGACATCGAAATAGCGGGCCGGGAAGCGCTTGGCAAATTGCACCAGGTCGGAGCCTTCTTTCATGGCAGGAGTGATGCCAATCAGGGACGGATCCTGTTCCGCCATGTCGCAGAGCCATTGGCCAAAGATATTCGAGTACTTGGGTTGAGGCGGCTGGTTCAATGTTTTGGCATCTTTCAGCTTGGCTTTGGGCTCGATCTTATTGATGGCGTGATAGCCGATCGGGTCCAGTTCGGCCGGGGCAAAACCTTTACCTTTCTTGGTCACGACATGTAGGAATTGCGGCCCTTTGAGTTCCTTCATGTTCTCCAGCGTTTCAATCAGCGTTGGCAGATCATGCCCATCAATGGGGCCGATGTAGTTGAAACCGAGTTCTTCAAACAAGGTGCCAGGAACGACCAGTCCTTTGACGTGTTCTTCGGTGCGGCGCGCCAATTCGCGCAGACCGGGCATGTCGCTCAGCATGCGTTTGCCGCTATCGCGCACTTGGTTGTAGGTTTTGCCGGAAAGAATCTTGGCCAGGTAGTTTTTCAGGCCCCCGACATTGTCGGAGATCGACATGTCGTTGTCGTTCAGCACCACCAGCATGTCAGGAGCAACGTCTCCGGCATGACTCAGCGCCTCAAATGCCATGCCGGCGGTCAACGCGCCGTCGCCGATCACCGCGATCGCACGTCGCGCTTCGCCGTGGAGGCGGGCCGCTAATGCCATGCCCAGGGCTGCGCTAATACTGGTGCTGGAATGCCCGACGCCAAAGGTGTCGAAGGGACTTTCTTCACGGCATGGAAAGGCGGCCGGGCCGCCTTGCTGGCGAATTTTCAAAAGTTGTTCGCGCCGCCCGGTGAGGATCTTATGTGGATAGGCTTGGTGGCCGACATCCCAGACCAAGCGATCTTGTGGCGTGTTGAATACGTAGTGCAGGGCGATCGTGAGTTCAATGACGCCGAGGCCCGCGCCGAAGTGCCCGCCGGATTGGCCGACACTGAATAGCAAATAAGCGCGCAGTTCCCAGGCCAGTTGCTCCAATTGCTCTGCATTCAACAGGCGCAGTTGCTGCGGGCCGTCGATTTTGTCCAGCAGAGGCGTATTGGGGCGCTGTAGCGGGATTTCCTGGAACACGGGTTTAAATGGCATCAGAGCACAAGTCGGGTCGTCAAATCAGAGCGCGCTAGTATAGCAGAATGCATGGCCGAGTCAGCGATAGAAATTTTAAGCTGTTTGCTCCGCAAAAACGCCTAATAAAGGCGTTGCACCGTGTAATCGAGCATTTGTCGCAGTGGTTCGGCCTGTTGTGGCGTGAGCAAGGATAAGGCTTGTAGCGCCTGTTGCGTGGTTTCAGCCAGCTTCTGGCGGGCGCCATCGAGTCCCAAGAGGGCGGGATAGGTCGACTTCTGCAAAGCTTGATCGGCGCCTTGCGTTTTTCCCAGCGTGGCGGTATCACTCACGACGTCGAGAATGTCGTCCTGAATCTGAAAAGCCAGACCCAGGTTCTCGGCAAATTCGCGCAGTGCCTGTCGCTGCTCAGCGCTGACGGCTTCTCCCGCACAGAGTGCACCGAGTTCGATGCTGGCACGGATCAGCGCGCCGGTTTTGCAGGCATGCATACTTTGCAGGTGGGTCAGACTCACTTGCTGACGCTCTGATTCAAGGTCGATGGCCTGGCCCAGCACCATCCCACGCGCTCCGCTGGCTTGGGCCAGCAGCGTAATCATTTGCAGACGCAGGGCGGGTGTGGGGAAGGGGGCGTCACTGAGCACTTCAAACGCCATGGCCTGCAGGGCGTCGCCCGCCAGAATAGCGGTCGCTTCATCGAAAGCGCGGTGGCAGGTGGGTTGCCCGCGGCGCAGATCATCGTCGTCCATGGCGGGAAGATCGTCATGGATCAGCGAGTAGGCGTGTATCAGCTCAAGTGCAATGACGGTGCTCACGGCGCGCTCGGGCGCCACCTCAAAGCACTGTGCCGTGACCAAGGCTAATACCGGTCGAATGCGTTTGCCGCCCTGCAGCACGCTGTAGCGCATGGCCGTGGCCAGGCGCGTATTGGCTTTGCAATAGTGCGCCAGTGCACGCTCCAGTGCTTGATCGATTAAATCTCGATAGGCGCTGACAAAAGCCGGCTCAGCCATCGCTGCGGTCTTGCTTCAGCGGCTGCAACGCGTATTCATCGCCCTCTTTTTGAATCAACACGTTCACGCGTTGCTCGGCGCGGCGGAGGGTGTCCTGACAGGTGCGCGTCAGGCGGATGCCCTGCTCAAACGCTTCCAGCGATTGCTCCAGGCTCAACTCTCCCTGCTCCATGCGCGAAACAATGCGCTCAAGCTCTTCCAGAGATGTTTCGAAATCGACTAGACCCTCGCTTGGGTCAGGGGTGGCGGCGGTTTCGCAGGCGTCGTTTGAATTCATGGTGATCTTAATCGTGCGCACACTGTTATTTGGTTTCAGGGCAGAGGTTCTTTCGCGTATAGCCACTTAAAAAATCATGAAAGTTCATTAAAGCGAGCTACACTGATTTCTTGTTGCACTGGGCAATTAGCTAACGGCGGGCAGTACATCAGGGCCGAGTTGAGTGCCGGCAAATGCAACACGAATAACATTGCTGAACTGGCGCATTTGGCCTGGACATCCGCCCGATGTCTTAAGCGGGCCTAGTATACAAAGAGAACCATTCCCGTAACAGATACTCCTCTCAATCATCGAGGTTTTGTGCATCTGTGCGGTTTTTGCCGGCGTTGTTGGCTTGCCGGAATAGTGAGGAGTTGCAAGTGGATTTAGCTACCCTAATCGGGTTGATTGGCGGTATCGCCGTCATCATTTTCGCGATGGCGCTGGGTGGCTCGCTGTCGATGTTTTTCGACGTGCCCTCAATCCTGATCGTGTTTGTGGGTTCATTTATCGTCTGCATGATGAAATTCAATCTGGGGCAATTTCTGGGTGCAGGCAAAACGGCGGCTAAGGCCTTTATGTTCAAGCTGGATTCGCCGGAGGAATTGATTGCCAATGTCGTCGAATTGGCGGATGCGGCACGCAAAGGAGGCCTGCTGTCGCTTGAGGGCAAAGAGATCCCTAACGAATTTCTTGCGAAAGGCATCGGTCTATTGATCGATGGTCATGATGCCGATGTTGTGCGAACCGTCTTGATGAAAGATAAAAATCTGGCGGTCGAGCGCCATAAAATGGGCTCCAAGGTTTGGTCGGCGTTGGGCGATTTGGGACCCGCCATGGGGATGATTGGTACGCTTATCGGCTTGGTGGCCATGTTGTCTAACATGGATGACCCCAAAGCGATTGGGCCGGCCATGGCGGTGGCGCTGCTCACCACGCTTTATGGTGCGATGTTGGCGAACATGGTGGCGATTCCCTTCGCCGATAAGCTCAAGTTGCGGATGGCTGAAGAAGATTTGATCAAGTCGATGGCCATCGATGCTGTACTGGCGATTCAGGCTGGCCAAAACCCCCGTGTTATTGAGGGGATGCTGCGTACCTATCTGCCGGAAAGCAAGCGTCAGGTCGAGGAGTGAGTGCGGTGTCCGACTCGCTAATCTTGAGCCTGAGCGCAGGACGAAGTCATGAGTGACGAAGAACAGCAATGTGAAGAGTGCGTCCCAGGCTTACCGGCATGGATGGGTACCTTTGCCGATTTGATGTCGCTGCTCATGTGCTTTTTCGTACTGCTGCTGTCTTTCGCCGAAATGGACGTGCTGAAGTTCAAGCGTTTGGCCGGCTCAATGCGAGAGGCTTTTGGCGTACAGCGCTTGGTCGAGGCGAATTATATTCCGATGGGGACTAGCATCATCGCCCAAGAGTTTTCGCCCGGTAAGCCCGATCCCACGCCCTTAAACGTGGTGTTGCAGCAAACGGTCGATGCGGAATTCAAAACGCTCGAAGTCATGTGTGAAGCCGAAGTGGAAAAGGCCCTGGCCAACGCTTGCGAAGAGGATCAGCAGGAAAGTCAGGACAAAAAGGCTCAGGTCAGTGAGTTTGTCGCGAAGAAAATAGAAGAAGCGGTCGAACGCGCAGAAACCATTGCGGTTGAGGTCGCAGAGCAGCTCTCGATCGAGGTGGCCAAGGACATGGTCGAAATTGAGACCAAGGGGCGCCGGATTATTATTCGAGTGCAGGAGCATGGCTCCTTTGCCAGCGGCTCGGCAGAACTGCAGCCAGATTTTTTGCCGGTACTGGAAAAGCTCATAGAAATTCTGCGTGCAGTGCCGGGACACATCTCGGTGGAAGGCCACTCGGATAATGTGCCGATTCGTACCGCGCGTTTTCCGTCCAATTGGGATTTGTCGGCCGCGCGTGCGCTGGCCGTGGCGCACGGGCTGTTTGACGACGGGTTGCTAAAGCAAAGCCGCTTTTCGATTAAAGCCCATGCTGACACCCAGCCGCTGCTTCCCAATAATTCGGCGCTGAATCGATCCAAGAATCGCCGTGTTGAAATCGTCTTGCAAGAGCAGACCGAGGAAGATTTCAGGCGTCAACT
>JBFHRI010000029.1:0-16781 GCA_041591755.1 Oleiphilaceae bacterium | reverse complement strand
CCGTGACCTACAACGTGACTGACAGCAACGGCAATAGTGCCGTACAACAAGTCAGAACGGTCAACGTCAATGACTTTACACGCCCCGTCATAACGCTCTTGGGCAGTGCAACAGTCAACGTGGAATTGGCCTCTAGCTATACCGATGCCGGCGCGACAGCCAGTGATAACGTGGACGGCAACCTGACATCCAGCATCGTGACAACGGGCTCGGTGAATGTAATGACTGCGGGAACTTACTTGATCAATTACAACGTCACCGACGCTGCGGGCAATACGGCAACACAAGTCACGCGAACCGTCATCGTAGGGGATCGCACCAAACCCGTGATCAATTTGAACGGTAGTGCCACGATCAATCATCAACAAGGCACGGTTTACAGCGATCCTGGTGCGGGGGCCACCGATAATATCGACGGCAATCTCACTTCCAGCATTATTGTATCGGGCTTTGTCGATGCCAATGTCGCCGCTACTTATCTGCTTCGCTACAACGTCAGCGACAGCTCAGGCAATGCCGCCGATACCGTAACCCGAACCGTCATCGTTGCCGATACCATTCCGCCGGTCATTACGCGTATTGGCGCTGCGACGATCAACCACCAACAAGGCACGGCCTATACGGATGCGGGTGCGACAGCTTCTGACAACATTAACGGGAACATCACCGCTTCTATTACCGTCAGCGGATCGGTCAACGTCAACGTAGCGGGCACCTATGTGCTGACCTACAACGTGGTCGACGCGGCAGGTAATGCGGCCACACCGGTTACGCGTACCGTCACCGTTGCCGACACCATTCCACCGGTCATCACCCGCATTGGCGCCGCCACGATTAGCCATCAACAAGGCACCGCCTATACCGATGCGGGCGCAACCGCTTCGGATAACATTAACGGCAATATCACGGCCAGCATCGTGGTGAGCGGTTCCGTCAACGCGAACGTCGCCGGTTCTTATGTGCTGACTTACAACGTTTCGGATGCCGCCGGCAACGCCGCGACACCGGTAACTCGAACCGTCAATGTCGTCGATACCCTGCCACCCACCTTAACCTTGCTGGGTAGCACTACCATGGATCACAGCGTCGGTGAAATCTTCACTGACCCCGGTTATACCGCCAGCGATGTCGCAGATGGTAATCTAACGGCTAGCGTTGTGGTCTCCGGCTCCATCAACGTCAACACACCCGGAACTTATGTACTCACGTACAACGTTTCAGACGCCGCAGGCAATGCCGCAACGCCGCGCACACGTACGGTCAACGTCGTGTCGCCCTCCACCATTAATCGGGAAGCTGAGACCGCCACGATTGGTGGCAGTCCTACTGTCGCGTCCACCGAGACCGGATTTACTGGCTCAGGCTATATTTCGCTTGCAACCGCCACGGCCGGTAGCTATCTCGAGTACAGCTTTAACGGCTATGCACTGCCGTATGATTTGGTGATTCGTCATGCCGCAACGGCGCCGATTACGGTAGACATCATTCTCAACGGCAGCCTCGCTGGCCAAATCACGCTGGTCTCCTCAGGCGGCATGAACCTCTGGCAAACCAGCGCTGCGCTCACCTTGACACCGCAATCAGGGGCCAACACCTTGCGTATTAATATTCCGGGTGCTGCCGCGCAAAATCTCGATAGCCTGACGATCACACCGCAGTAAGGAGCGACTCATGCAGATTAGAGTATTGTGCATCGTGCTGGCTTCTAGCGTCCTCACCGCTTGCGGTGGTGGCGGTGGCGGCGGTGGGGGTGAGTCATCGTCTTCCACGCCATTACCGCCGCCCGTGTCGGTGCTAACCGGCCAATTCGTCGATAGTCCGGTTGCGGGGCTGTTCTATCGCACTCCAACCCGCGCCGGACTGACCGACGCCCAGGGTAACTTCAAATATCTGGCCGGCGAAACCATTGTTTTCTCACTCGGCGGTACCACGCTTGGTCAGGCCAAGGGAAGTGCCGTGGTCACGCCCTTCAGTTTGACAGGCATGACACCGGTGCGTGCCGAGCTCGAGATTCTGGATCTATTGAAGGCGGCTTCAGTCAACAGTTTCGATCGCACACTGAATATCGCCACATTTCTGCAATCTCTGGATACTGATGGCAACCCAGACAATGGCATCGACTTAGGGAATGCACATCAAAAACTGCTCAATACGACGGTAGACTTAAGTGTCAAAGCTCCGCAATTTACGCAGCAAGCAGCATACACTGCTGCCCGCTCACAAGTTGGCGTGAGCCACTCGCAAACCTATCTCCGCGCGGCGGATCATATCTACCGATCTCTCGGCATTGGCATCGAGTCGCAACAAGTGTCGAGTTTTAGCTCCCAGGTCAATAAGCAAAACAATGGCTCGCTCAGTTACACCTATGATGCGTCGGGTCGTGTGACGAAAGAGAGCACTGATCGCAACGGAGATGGGATCGCAGACAGTGAGAAAACCTATACTTATGATTCACAGGGTCGACTTAGCCAAATCACCGACAGTGCGACGAATATCACTGAGCAACTAAGCTATGACGGGCAAGGCAATATCCTTACTCGAAGCATTCGTAGCAGCAGCGCCGGACAGCTGATGCAGGAGGCCTACAGTTACGCCGGCAATCGATTATCCAATCTGGCCGTGACACGGGGCACCGAGGTCAGCCGCACACGTTATGACTACGCCAGCAACGGCAAGATCGCGTCCTTTCTTCAGGATGTGGATGGCGATGGCATTGATGATACTCGCTCCAGCTATACCTATTCCGGGGACTTACCGAGCGTTTACACCCAAGACACGAATAACGATGGCACGCCTGATGTCGTCACCACCTATAGCTATGACGCCCAAGGCAATCGTCGCTCGGTGGACATTGTGAGTACAGCGCCCGATGTCAGTAGTCAAATTGGCTATTTCACTTACGATGCTCAAAAAAATCTGACGCGATATGAACAAGACCTGCACCGCGATGGCCGCATTGATCTAATCGAAGACTATCGCTATAACGCGCGTAACCAACGTACGCGCTATCGACGCGATGTGAATGCTGACGGCCAATGGGATTTTATTGCGCAGTATACCTATGATGCCAACGGCAACCGAACCAAAATGGTTGAAGACAGCGACGGCAACGGCATCGCCGATAAAGTCTGGGAAGCGAGTTATCAAAGCGCCTCATTACAAGATGCATGGGGTGCGCTGGGTAGCAAGCTGTAACACAACCCCCAATGCTAAAGACTGTCTCGAATCAGCCGCGCCAAGCGGCTTTTTCGCTTTTAAAGCCAGTGCTCGGTAATGCCTTAACCCTGATCTCGGCGGCTATCGCAGTAACACCGCCGCCGCATTCAAACAAAGGAGCGGCAGTTATCGCATGAATATACTCATTGTCGGTGGTTCTGGCGGGATTGGCTTGGCGCTGGTGCAAGCCTGTTTGACCGACTACCCTGAAGCCCATGTCCATGCCACTTTCCACACCCATCTACCGCCATTGCAGCACACGCAGTTAACTTGGCATGCGCTCAATGTCACAGACGAAGTTGCGATTGCTGAACTCGCCCAAGCTTTGGGCCACATTAATCTTCTTATTAATGCAGTGGGCTTCTTGCACTCACCGTCAAAGCTTCCGGAAAAAGCCCTGAAAGAGTTCGATATCACTTTTTTCGATCAAAATATTCGCTTAAATACGCTGCCCAGCATATTGTTGGCGAAGTATTTCAGCGCTTCATTGCAGCGCAAGACGCCGACGCACTTTGTGGTGCTTTCGGCCAAAATTGGCAGTCTGAGTGATAATAAGCTTGGGGGCTGGCTTAGTTATCGAGTCTCAAAAGCCGCACTGAACATGGCGCTGAAAACCATCGCTATCGAATGGGCAAGACGTGCCCCCAATTGCTGTGTGCTTGCCTTTCATCCTGGCACCACCGACACCGATCTTTCCAAACCATTTCAACACAATCTGCCCAAGGGTCAATTGCACAGTGCAGGCCACACCGCTGCGGCCCTGTTACGTCTCGTTAAACGTGCGACACCAGACACCAGTGGCGCATTCATGAGCTATGACGGCTCAGAGATTCCGTGGTAGCTGTATAGTGGGCGCATTGCATCGCCGCCCTCTCATCGCAGTCTCACAGACTAATCAAGCGCAGCGCATCTTTATGTTTTTTTTAAGAAGCGTTTAAGGAACATTTAGCAATCTCGTTCTGGCCGAAGCGTACACTGCTTAGAAGTTCAATTGTGTGCGAAATCAGCCTAAAGGAGCATTGTGTATGTCTGCACATCTCAACTTGATACCTGAACACCCCGTTCTCCGCGCCGGAGCCCTGGAGGACGCCAATGACTGCGGGCAGATTTGCTACGAAGCTTTTAAAGCGATCTCTACGCAACATAACTTCCCGCCAGATTTCCCTGAACCGGCATTGGCCATAGGTTTATTATCCGGACTTTTGACGCATGAAGCGTTCTATGCGGTCGTTGCGGAGGACGCAGGGCGCGTTGTGGGCAGCAATTTTTTGGACGAGCGCAACACAATAGCGGGAGTGGGCCCAATTACCGTCGATCCACAGTACCAGAATAGATCGATCGGACATCAATTGATGCAAAGCGTTTTGAAACGCGCGGCTGAAAAAAAATTTGAAGGGGTTAGATTGTTACAAGCCGCCTATCACAACCGTTCTTTATCGCTCTACACCAAGCTGGGCTTCGTCGCGCGCGAACCCATATCGGTCATTCAAGGAACACCCCCACGACTCAATCTACCTGGATACCAAGTTAGGCCAGCCAATCTTGAAGATATCGAAACTTGTAATCGAATTTGCGTACAAGTACATGGCCATGATCGCAGCGCTGAGCTATTTGACGCCATCAAGCAAGGTACTGCTAGAGTAGTTGAATATCGAGGCGTGATCGTCGGTTATACGACGCTTGTGGCGTTTTTTGGCCATAGCGTAGCAACCAGCAATGATGCGCTGAAGACTTTGATTGCCAACGCTGAAGAATATCCGGGCCCAGGCTTCCATGTTCCCACTCGAAATTTCGAACTGTTTCGATGGTGCTTGGAACAGGGGCTTCGAGTTGTGCAACCAATGACACTGATGACTACAGGTCGTTACCAGGACCCCTCCGGCCCTTATCTTCCATCGATCTATTATTAAGCTGACCCCTTTAGCGGTCATGAGGTGATTTATGACGATTAGCGGCAGCTGCCAATGTGGCAGCGTGCGTTACCAAATCAAAGGTGAATTCAGGATGATGGGTAACTGTCACTGCTCTATTTGCAGGAAGACCCACGGCGCGGCATACGCGACATGGGGTCTCTTGAACCCAGAGCAGTTTCAGTGGACTGCTGGCATGGAATCACTGAACTCCTATGCGTCCTCCCCGGGCCGATTGCGTTATTTTTGCAGGCATTGCGGTGCGCCTCTGGCGAGTAGTCATCATGGCCAGGTCGGTGAAGTGGTGGTCGGGTCCCTCGATGGCGATCCAGGTGTCCGTCCTAGTGAGCATATATTCGTTCGCTCAAAAGCGATTTGGCACGACATAACGGACGCCCTACCACAACACGCACACTGGCCGCCAGGGATGGAGGAGAATGGGGAGATCCAAGCAGTCGAAGCATAGGGCCCACATGCAGAACTCAAAAAAAAACAGCCGCAATGTGCGGCTGTTTTCTCATTCAGCCTGGATTAAAAGTTTTCCGCTTCCAAAGCCATCATATCCGCACTACCAGATTTGATTGCCTCGAGCAGAGAGACCGTCTTCGGCAACAAACGCGAGAAGAAGAACTGACCGGTCTTCAGTTTAGAGGCATAGAACACGTCATCACTCGCCTTGGGAGCGGCGACCGCCACCATCTTCGCCCACATGTAGGCATAAGCGACCAGGCCGAACAAATCCAGATAATCAGCGGCCGCTGCACCGGGCGCATTGGGATCGGTTGCAGTGCTCTTGATCACAAACTCGGTCGCATCGCTCAAACGCTCAACCGCTGCAGACAGCGGCTTCAAGTGTGCCTTGAGCGCACTGTTGTCAGCGTGTTGCTCGATAAACCCATAGACTTCGGAAGCAAATTGCTCAAACAGCTTGCCGCCATTGGCCACGATTTTACGACCGATCAGGTCCATGGCCTGGACGCCATTGGTTCCTTCGTAGATTTGGGTGATACGAGTGTCACGCACTAACTGCTCTTGGCCCCACTCGCGAATAAAGCCATGACCGCCAAAGATCTGCTGACCAGCGACGCAACTGTCGAGTGCGCGATCGGTCATGTAAGCTTTGGCAATCGGGGTCAGCAAGGCAACCATGCCTTCGGCGTGCTGCTTTTCTTCTGGATTGTCGGAGTATTTCGAAATATCCAGATAGCGTGCCACATAAGTGGAGAACGCACGGCTACCTTCAGTGTAAGCTTTCATGGTCAGCAACATACGACGCACGTCTGGATGCACGATAATCGGATCGGCTGCCTTGTCCTTCAATACTGCGCCGGTCGCTGCACGACCCTGTATACGATCCAGGGCGTAAGCGACGGCATTCTGATAAGAGCGCTCTGCCGCAGCAAAGCCCTGAATCCCTACACTCAGACGCTCGTAGTTCATCATGGTGAACATCGCGGCCAGACCCTTGTTCACTTCACCGACCAACCAACCTTGCGCGCCATCGTAGTTCATAACGCAAGTGCCGGATGCTTTAATCCCCATTTTGTGTTCGATTGAACCACAGCTTACGTTGTTGTTTGCACCAACGTTACCGTTGTCGTCCACATGGTTACGGGGCACCAAGAAAAGAGAGATACCACGTGAGCCGGCAGGTGCATCGGGCAGCTTCGCCAGAACCAGGTGAATAATGTTGTCGGTCAGATCGTTTTCACCACCGGTGATAAAGATCTTGGTACCCGTGATGCTGTAGCTGCCATCAGCGCGAGGTTCAGCCTTGGTGCGAATCATGCCCAGATCAGTACCCGCATGCGGTTCCGTCAGGTCCATGGCTCCAGTCCACTCACCCGAATACATCTTGGGCAGGTATTTTTGCTTTAACTCTTCAGACGCGTGCGCATCGATTGCCAAGGCGGCACCCGAGGTCAGGCACACATACAGGCCAAAGGAAATATCCGCCGAATACAGCATTTCTTCATACTGCGCACCCAACATTTTGGGCATCCCCATACCGCCGAATTCGGCATTACCGGTCAAGCCTGACCAGCCGCCCTCAGCAAAAGTTTTATAGGCATCACGATAACCGGAAGGCACCGTGACCTTACCATTGTCAAAGTGACAGCCTTCCTCATCACCGTTGCGGCTCAATGGCGCAATCAGTGAAGCGGTGATCTTGCCGGCCTCTTCCAAAATGGCGTCGGCAGTTTCAATATCTACAGTCTCACGGGTGCCCGCAAGCGATGACCAAAGCTTTTCCGCCTCAAACACCTCATTCATTACAAAACGAATGTCCTTCAGGGGCGCTTTATAATCTGCCATTGTGTCTTTCCTCCGGCCAAAATATGAATTTTTTTAGCATTAAATTCGCGAAAAAAAGCCCGCTTACGCGGGCTTTTTGCATGTGCTGCTACAGCACACACTGTCTATCAACTGATAAAGAAGTTCTCTTCAGACATTGCCATGGTCGATTCAACACCGGCTTCGATCATCTTCGCGTGAGCCAGGGTACGTGGCAGCAAACGATCGAAATAGAACTTACCTGTTTGAATCTTAGCGGTGTAGAAACCAACTTCTTCAGTCCCAGCAGCCAGTTTTTCCTGCGCCAGCTTGATCATGCGAGCCCAGAAGTATGCCATAACGACATAGCCCGAGAACATCAGGTAGTCGACCGATGCACCGCCAACTTCGTCGCGGTTCTGCATCGCTTTCATGCCAATCTTCATGGTCATGTCACCCCACTGTGCATTCAACTTGCTCAGCGGCTCAATGAAACCCTTCAGCTGTTCGTTTCCTTCGTTCTCTTTACAGAACAGGTGGACGACCTTGGTGAAGTTACGCAGTGACGCGCCTTGCGTCATCAGTACCTTACGACCCAGCAGGTCAAGCGCCTGAATACCCGTGGTACCTTCGTACATCAACGCGATACGGGTGTCACGAACGATTTGCTCCATGCCCCACTCGGCAATAAAGCCGTGACCACCAAACACTTGCATACCATGGTTAGCGGCTTCGTAGCCCACCTCAGTACAGAAGGCTTTAAGAATTGGTGTCAAGAAGCCCAGCATTTCGTCGGCGGCTTTTTTGGCTTCTTCCGTTGCGCCATGCTCAACGATGTCTGCCTGCTGCGCAGCAAAGTAGATCATTGCACGCGAGCCTTCTGCGAACGCTTTCTGGGTCAACAGCATACGCCGTACGTCCGGATGCACGATAATCGGATCGGCCGGGCCATTCGGGTTCTTCGGACCGGTCAGTGCGCGCATCGCCAAACGCTCTTTCGCGTAGGTCAGTGCACCCTGGAATGAACCTTCTGCAGCCGCCAGGCCCTGCACCGAGGTGCCGATACGCGCCACGTTCATAAAGGTGAACATACAGTTCAAACCTTTGTTCTCAGGTCCAATCAACCAACCTTTGGCGCCGTCAAAGTTCATCACGCACGTGGCATTACCATGGATACCCATCTTGTGCTCGATTGAACCACAGCTAACCTTGTTGCGCTCACCCACTTCACCGTTAGCATCAGGCAACATCTTGGGAACGATGAACAGAGAGATTCCCTTGGTACCTTCAGGCGCACCTGGCAAGCGCGCCAACACGATGTGCACGATATTCTCGGCCATGTCGTGATCACCGGCGGAGATGAAAATCTTCGTTCCGGTAATGCTGTAGCTACCGTCAGCGTTCGGCTCAGCCTTGGTACGCAGGATGCCCAAGTCAGATCCGCAATGCGCTTCGGTCAGACACATGGTGCCGGTCCACTGACCCGAAATCAGCTTGGTCAAATAAGTCTGCTTCTGCTCTTCAGTGCCGTGCTCTTCGATGGTTGCTTTCGCGCCATGGCTCAGACCGGGGTACATACTCCATGACCAGTTAGCCGTTCCCTGCATTTCGGTGAACGCGGTACCGATTGACTCGGGCAGCCCCTGGCCACCGTATTCGACCGGCGAGTTCATGGAGGGCCAGCCGCCCTCTACATATTGCTCGTAAGCTTCTTTGAAGCCTTTGGGCGTCTTCACGCCGCTTTCGCTCCAGGTACACCCTTCTTGATCGCCTACGCGATTCAGCGGCGCCAGCACCGTTTCACAAAACTTCCCTGCCTCACTCAGAATGGCCTCGATCATATCGGGCGTGGCTTCTTCAGCTCCGATACTCGCGTAGTGCTTTTCGCTATCCAGCAATTCATTCATTACAAACTTGATATCACGAAGGGGAGCCTTGTAATCGGGCATGGCAAAAACCTCATCAATCTATTGGGGTCGCCGGGTGTAAAACAAGCCAAACACACCGGGCTTTATTTATTTAAATCGTTGATTTTTGGCGAGTTAATGAATCCAACTCAGGGTGGTTTGCTGGACGTGAATACGCCTTATACTCACCAAATATCAAACAAGCGTTTGAAACATACGTTTACCATCGAATTTTGTCAATACAGCGTGCCCTTTAAAAATGGAAAAGTGCCTTGCGCGACTCAATATGTAGCGCCTCGCACCTGGACAACTGCACCAGACAGGGTAGCTCATCTTACGGATGTGACGAGGAGAAATTCCAACAAAAGCGAAAAATTCCAACGGCTTGGCTTTGGCGCGGCCAACTTAGAAGGGCCGCCGATGACCGCTATACAAATATATCGATGTTGATTGGGGCTCGGGGCGCCGCATTGACCACAGCAACCTCTTGATATTCGTATACCGCTTGTTGTGCCGAGCCTGTTTCAGCAGCGGATGCCTGCTCTACTGAGCCCGTCCCAGGCCTAGGGGATTGCTCGGCCCGTTCAGCTCGCTCCGCGCTTCGGATTTCACTTTCGCGGGCAACCAATGCGGCGAGTTCCTCTTGCGCTTGTAACATCTGTCGCGCCGCCGCAGCCGCCACATTACGATCTTGCGGTGAGGGCTCAGCGGGCGCTAGCGCAGCAGCTTTAACAATGCGCATTTTGGCAATAGTCGCCTCTGGATTACCCGGTACCGGCGATAGATCAATCGGCACCTCGCCACCGATGGCATAACGTTTGCCATCGGGACCACTCTGGTAGGTATAAGAAGCGGCTCCTGCATGCCCACCGCCCGCCGCCTGATGCGCTCGTTCATGCGCCCTGACCTCGCGGTCACGCTGCGCCAGTTCTTGGATCTGCTTGAGCTCTTCAGGGCTTAATTCGGTCGGTGACGCGCCTTTTTCGTTTGAACTCGCTCGATTTGCGCCACTTTGCGCCTCGGTTGAGGTGTCCGCGGTGTCGCCGGCGTCACTGCCCTCAGGTGCGTTTACGGGCGTCTTGGTGGTGTCGGAAGTCGAGTTAAAGCGCGCCGCATCCGCCGCGTTGACTTGAGGAAAAACGGTGGACACTTCAGCAGCTTGGTCGCCCTGATTTTGCACCTGTCCGGCGGCCGACGTCGATTCCAAGCCAAAACGGGCTTGCGTCGCGTCAGTGCGCGAGGAAGCGAAGGAGCTTGAGAAGGTACTTGGTGCAATCTGCATCACGGCTTATACCAGTCAATTTCAGCTAAGTTCGTTTGACTTATATTGACTGCCGTCGTTGCAAATTAAAGGGAAGAAGCGGGAGCGGCGTAACGCTCGGCAGTTACGCCATAGTATCTAATAATGTACCCAGAACTTCGTCGGCAGTCTTCACAACTTGTGCAGAAGCTTCAACGGAGCGCTCATACAGCTTGAGCTCGATAATCGGTTCGACGATATCGGTATTCGAGCCGGCAGGACCATCCTGTCCGCCACGAACTATCTGAGATGCGGCCTTTTGGACCCCTTCCATTCCGGATTGGATGCCTTGTAAGCCGGTATTCAATACTGAGTTGACATTCATAGGATGTTCCCGTTCAGTCACTTTACAACGGCGAGGCAGCTAAACAACCTAGCCATGGCACATTACAGCAGTCTATTGGTTATTTTTCAACCTATTCTTTGCTGCAATCAGGCGATTAACTGCGTCTTTATGTAAGCAATTGCTGCGCTGGGAGACCGTTCTGGCTGGAACGGCAATTCAGCCACCAGAGGGGCTCGCAGCAAATTCGACAAGGTTTCAATGTTCCGCTGATAATGCGCCATCGGCTCCGGAGTTAGCGTATTGGCAATCCAACCTGCAACCTGGGCCCCATCGCGACGAATGGCCTCAACGGTCAAGCAGGCGTGATTGATACAACCTAAACGCATGGGCACGACAACGATGACTGGATAGCCGAGCGCGAGTGCCAGGTCCGAAACCATTTCACGGTTGTTGAGTGGCACGCGCCAGCCTCCGGCTCCTTCGATCAGCGCTACATCAGGACGCTTCATCAAGGTGCCGCGTAAATAGCCAAGTAACTGATCTACCGTCGGACGACGCTGATCCAGCTCCGCCGCAATATGCGGGCTGGCCGCTGTGCGCAGCACAAGCGGATTGACTTGGGAATACTCCAGCTCGATCGAAGCGTGTCGCATTAAGGCTAAGGCATCTTCGTTGCGCAAACCTTCCGGGGTGTCTTCGGCACCCGCTGCGATGGGTTTAAGCCCGAAACAGGATTTGCCTTGTTGCTTCAGGGCCTCCAGCAAGGCGCACGTGGCGAAGGTTTTACCTGCATCGGTATCTGTAGCGGTGACAAAATAAGCCTTCATCGATGAGTCGTCCTAAAAATGTTCAACGTCGCACGTAAGCGATCAAAATTTCGTAACTGGCCGGTAATTGCCCTTGGGCGTCACGCAATTGTTCGTAGGCCGCCTCAAATCGGCGATAAACACTTTTCGGCGTCACCGCGCGCGAACGCTCCGGCGTGACATTATGCGCGCCAATCGCCTTAAGCTCGCCGAGCAAGCCTCGTACATTGTCATACCTCAGCACATGCCTCACGGCTTGCAGCGAGACGACCTCCAACCCTGCCCTCGTAATGGCGGCTTGGTAGTGGGACAAGGTTGCAAATTGATTGACATGCTGAGCGCTGTCAGCCTGCGCCCAAGACTGTTTGAGCTCATGTAAAGTTCCGTCCAACAAGGTGCTGAAACAAAACCAGCCACCCGGTTCCAGCACCCGTGCGATCTCAGCGAACAAGGCTTCAGTACCGCTACACCATTGAATCGCCAGGCTACTGCAGACCAGATCGATGCTTGCTGTTTTGAAGGGTAACGTTTCCGCATCCGCGACCACCCATTGCGCTGCCGGGAGTGCTAACTTCGCGCGGGCAAATTGCAGCATTGGCAAGGATATATCGAGCCCAAGAACTGCCCCACTCTGCGGATGCTGCGTTTTTTCCCGCCATTTCTCCAGGCAGTAGCCCGTACCACAGCCTAGGTCGAGAAGCGTCTGTCCAGGCGTTAGCGCGCCTGACGGAATGCCCTCGAATAGACGATCGGCCACCCAACGTTGGAAATGCGCGGCCGCATCGTAGGCTTCTGCAGCTCGACCAAAGGAGCGAGCGACCGCGGTTTTATCGATATCTTGGGGATTGGACAGGCTCACGCGGCAACCCTCAACTGCGCGACAAATCCCATGATGTGGTCTGCTATGACCTCATGAAATGCACCACAAGGCAGATGCGCCATGCCGGGAATGATCTTACAAACACTGCTTTCAGGCTGACCCAGCCAGACCGCGATTTGCGCTGCAACTTGGCAAGGCACTAATCGGTCAGCCTCGCCATACAGGTGTTTTTGCGGCACCTTCGTGAGATTTTCCGCGCTATTCCTCAGATCGCTGTCACCCAGCCATTTTAGCTGTACTTGCAGCACCTCGGAATGTGGTAAGGAGCGCGAAGCATAATGTTGCGCGAGAAATCGCAAGTCACTGCGCGCGTTGCGACCGCCTTGCGTCATTAACAAGCCAAAACGGCGGGCAATCGCAGCCGAATTGCTCTTTAACACCAACGCGTAAAATTCATCAAACTCTGCTCTCGCCATGGCGCATGGCCAGCCAGACCTTGCGACGAAGCATGGATTGAAGGCCAAGGTCATGAGTCCGGCGCAGGGGCGACGAAAATGACTCAGATAGTCCACCGCCAGAATGGCGCCCAATGACCAGCCCATCAATAGGGTATGCGCATCCACCCGGTGATCCAACACCTCGAACAAATGTGCTTTTTCTGTGAATGGAGGCAGGTCAATCACCTCCATCTCACAATTTTTCGGAAGCGCCTGTCTCACGGAGTCCCAGAGTTGGGCGGGCGCTGACCAGCCGTTGACGAATACCAGCTTCACGTTAACAGACCTTGTTCTTTGGCCTCGGAAAGTGCGTGTAACAAACGCCCGACGTCGTCTTCGCTATGTTGGGCGGACAAGGTGATGCGCAAGCGAGCTGAACCTTCCGGCACCGTGGGGGGGCGAATCGCGACGACCAGGATGCCTGCATGCTGCAGATGCGTGGTCAAACGCATCGCCGCGTCATTTGAGCCTATCAAAAGCGGTTGGATTGGCGTCTGAGAGTCCATCAAACGGAGGCCAAGGTGCTGTGCTTCATGACGAAATAGCGCGATCCGTTGGCGCAAAATCTCGCGGCGCCACGCCTCTTCTTTGGCAATCTTCAAAGCCGCCAGCGTTGCGGCGGCCGTGGCCGGGGGAAGCGCGGTGGTATAAATGTAAGGGCGCGCTTTTTGGATTAAGAGTTCAATTAGTGCATCGGAGCCTGCCACAAACGCGCCAAAAGAGCCCAGGGCCTTGCCCAAGGTGCCAATCAAAACCGGCACTTGAGCCTGGGATAAGCCGAAGTGCGAGAGCGTGCCCGCCCCTTGCTCACCCAGCACGCCTAGCCCGTGTGCATCGTCGATCACTAAGCAGGCATTGTTTTGCGCACAAACGGCCACCAATTCGGGCAGCGGCGCTAAATCGCCATCCATGCTGAATACGCCATCGCTGATCACAAAGGTTGATGTGGCTGCTTTACCAAAACGGTCAATTTTTTGTTGCAGGCTGCGCGGATCGCCATGCAGATAACGCTGCGCGCGTGCGCCGCTGAGCTTCGCTCCGTCGATTAGAGACGCGTGATTGAGCTTGTCCCCCAAGACGAGGCTTGAGGTATCGGCGAGAGTCGAAAGCACAGCAAGGTTAGCCATGTAGCCCGAGCTAAACAACAAGGCGCGCTCACGTCCAACAAAGCGTGCCAATGCGATTTCCAGCTCATGATGGTAGTGGTGATGCCCAATCACCAGGTGTGAGGCGCCGGCGCCAAAGCCGGCCTGGGCCATCGCCTGCTGGGCCGCGCTAACCAAGCGCTCATCATGCGCCAGGCCAAGATAGTCGTTGCTGCAAAATGACAGATAGTCACGTCCATCCACTCGGATGTTGACGCCTTGCGCCGACTCCAGTTCACGCCGCATACGCCAGCGCCCTGCCGCGCGAACCTCATCCAGCGCGCTACGCCATTGTGCGTCCCAATCGGTCATATTGGCGCCGGTTCCGCTTAGCCGTTTGCAGCAGCGTCGTAGAACAGGTTTTCGCTTTGTTGTTTAGCAATCGCTTGATTGAGTGCCGCTTCCTGCGTGTCATCGTTTTGAGAAATGCGCTGCTCGGGACGAATTCCCAAGCGTTTGAACAACTGCAGATCTTTATGCGTTTCCGGGTTCGGCGTGGTCAGCAGACACTCGCCGTAGAAGATCGAATTAGCCCCCGCCATAAAGGCCAAGGCCTGCATCTCATCGCTCATTTTTTCGCGCCCGGCGGACAAGCGTACATGACTTTGCGGCATCAGAATACGCGCCACGGCGATACAACGAATGAATTCAATTGGGTCAACGTCCTCAACATCTTCCAAGGGTGTCCCTTTGACCTTCACCAACATATTGATGGGCACGCTTTCCGGATGCTTGGACAAATTCGCCAACTGCACCAGCAGGCCCACGCGATCTGTTGCTCGCTCACCCATGCCAATGATGCCACCGCTACAAATCTTCATACCGGCGTCACGCACATGCTGCAGCGTATCCAGACGATCCTGGTAGCTGCGCGTGGTGATAATGCTGTTATAGAACTCGGGGGACGTATCGAGGTTGTGGTTGTAGTAATCCAAACCGGCTTCGCCCAAACGTTGGGCTTGGTCGTCGGTCAGCATGCCAAGTGTCATGCAGGTCTCCAGGCCCAAGGCTTTGACACCTTTGACCATCTCCAGCACATAGGGCATATCGCGCTCGCTGGGATGTTTCCAGGCCGCGCCCATACAGAATCGGCTGCTGCCCTTTTCTTTCGCTTCGCGGGCTTTTTTCAGCACAGCCTCAACCTGCATTAACTTTTCTTTTTCCAGGCCGGTATTGTAATGCGCGCTCTGGGGGCAGTACTTACAGTCCTCGGGGCAGGCGCCGGTTTTGATGGAAAGCAGCGTGCTGACCTGCACTTCATTCGGGTTAAAGTGCTGACGATGCACGGTCTGCGCGTTGAATACCAAGTCGTTAAAAGGCAAGTCGAAGAGCTTTTGCACTTCACCGAGGGTCCAGTCGTGGCGAATCGCACCTAATTGCGCAGCAGTCATAAAAAGGTCCTGAAGTTGTGCATGGCAGGAAAAATTTGTTTAGATAACGCGGAAGGACGTTCAGCCCACCGACGCAAGGAATTCGCGCCATGATAATCCGCCCACCCTGGTTGTCAACCATTGCTAGTTTTTTGGTTAACAGACTTCAACTGGCCTGGCAGCTATTTCACCAGGAATGTTTGCGTCGCCCCTGTTTGCTGTGCGACGAAGCGACATGGGATTTGAGCGGCTTGTGCAGCCCCTGCTTGGCCGATTTACCTTGGAACGTCGAGCACTGCTTACAATGTGCACTACCGCTCCCGCTTATCGGCGACCTGCGCCTGCGTTGTGGCGATTGCCTGCGAGCCCTTGCGCCCTTTGATCTTATTCAGGCGCCCTTCCGTTACGAATTCCCTATCGATGCAGTTCTGCACCAGTATAAATATCAAGGTAAGCGTTATTGGAGCAAACGCCTGAGCGCTTTAATCGCAGCTCACCTGTATCATCAACAAGCACAGTTCGATTACCGCTTTCCACAAGCCTTGATCCCGGTACCCTTACATCGCGAACGACAGCGAGAACGCCGGTACAATCAATCAGCGTTATTGGCAGGCTATTTAGGAAAATGGCTTGGTATCCATGTCGACGCGAATTGGCTTACAAAACAGCATGCCACGCCAGCGCAGGTCGCTTCGGATAAAAAAGCGCGACTGCGTAATCTACGCAACGCTTTTGCACTGCAAGGACAACGCGCCTATCAACATGTCGCCTTGATTGACGACGTCGTGACCACTCGAGCCACGGTGGAAGTGCTGGCCAGACTATTGAAGCAAAATGGCGTGCAACGCGTCGATGTATGGGCGCTGGCGCGAACGCCGAAGCAGCCTTAAACGTTGTAGAGACCTCCGCTCATTGCCAGCTTCGGGCTTGCGGTCTCAGTTGAATAGACAAACACCTGATTGCGCCCACTGGATTTGGCACCATAAAGCGCTTGATCAGCTTCGTTTACCATCTGTTCAAAGTCCTGATCATGATTGGCTTGCTCGGCGAGGCGCACAGAAGACCCGCCCAAGTTGGCGCTGGCGACACCAAAACTGCAGGTGATGGCCAAGCTCTCGCCTTGATAGGGAACACGAATCGCTTCGATCGCTTGCCGCAGTCGTTCAGTCTGCACCAAAGCTTCCTGCTGATCGGCTTCAGGCAATAACAAAATGAACTCTTCTCCTCCCCAGCGCGCCGCGACATCGCCT
>JBFHRI010000028.1:0-16836 GCA_041591755.1 Oleiphilaceae bacterium | reverse complement strand
TCCTACGAAAAACAGCGCGTAAAGGGGCCTCAAGCACACTTATACCGCAGGCGGAACGAAACCCTCCGCCTGCTCGTGCTCTTCATTATTGAAGAAGCGGTCCATCTGCTCGCTGAGATATTTGCGTGCCTGCGGATCCATTAGACTGAGGTGTTTTTCATTGATCAGCATGGTTTGCTGTTGTTGCCACTCCTGCCATGCCTGCTCCGAGACGTGCTCGAAAATATCCTGTCCTTTAGGGCCTGGCATCGGCGGGACCGGTAGTCCTTTCATTTCTTTCAGATACTTACGGCAAAAAACGGTTCGGCTCATGATCTGCTTTTACACCTTACTAATTAGATCGCCAGACGGCGCAGCTCTAGCGACGGACGGGCAAACTGCCAATTTTGACTGAAATCGTTTACCAAGCGCTCCGTTTGTACGCGCGAATTGAAGCGTGCAGAGCCGGTAAAATCGTTCAAAGCTTTACGTTGGATACTGCCACATTCATCAACGATCGTCACGAACTCGCTGGAGTTCATTGTGGTCTGGGAAAACGTACGAATTTCGATGTGGCTGCTGAGTCTTTGTGCGACGGTGACCAGCGGATTAAAGTAGCCGGCACTGAGTCGGTCATTATCGAGCAAAAGACGGATTTCGGCGTGGGGATTGCGTTTGACCAGCTTCAAGAAGGCGGTGCCTGTTCGCTCATCCGTCAACACCTTGCACTGCAAGCTATCGGTCATGAGCCAGATACGGCGTCGGGCCTGCGGTAGCAGAGTCCGATGCAGGCCCAAAAACTCTTGCTCGGTGTGATAAAAATAACGTTCGCTATCATATCCAAGCCTCATGGCGGAATGTAAGCGTAACAATTTACCCGCTTGCTCCGGCTTTTGGTGTGTTTGTACCAAGAGGTTTGGGCAGCAATGCTGCATTAAAAAAATTGTGGGTTCGCTATGCTCGAGCGTCTCGAACTTGATAAAGCCCAGCTTTTCAAAGAAGTGTCGACTATTCTCATCGGCATGCACCTGCAGGGCCTCAGCGCCCAAGGTTTGCATTTGGGCAAAGACGTGAAACATCAGCTTGCTGCCTAGGTCCTGGCCGCGAAAGGCTTGCGCGATCACCAGACGTCGTAGATGGGCCTTTGCCCCATCGACACGTAGCTCGGCCAGCCCAATCAATTCGGCCTCATGTCGAATTACATAGAGATGTCGCTGATCCTGGTGGGCTTGTTCATCAGCTAAATTAAGTTGTTCGAGCGGTTTGAGCGCTTGGCGTTCGGTGAGAAAAGCGCTGATCAGCTGCCGTTTTACATCAGTGGCCAGCTGTGAATAGAGGTAATGACTGATTTGAACTCGGCTGAGTGGCAGACTGCTCATAAGGCCTCGGGCTATAATTTATCCTCCGCGCAATACAGGCTTCCATGATTCAGTAGTTCCAGTACAACTCGCGCGGCATCGGGCCCCGGAGCTCCTTCCAGGCATTCAGTGATCAACATGCCATCCATTGTGCATAAATTCCGCACAAATTCCGAGTCCGTCATGGACAAAAAATAATGCCGTCCGTCGACAAATAGCTGACAGCCCTCATCGGCCGCCGCGTAGGCAAAACGCGAGCCTTCGTTGCGATAGAGCGTGACCGCATCATCCAGCGCTTGTTGCAGCCAGTCTTCATCATATTCGAATTCGGGGGGGCTCAACGTGGCGGGGTTTTTGGGTTCGGTGATCCAGGAGCCAAAACAGGTTTGTAGTGCCTTGCGGTCCTGCAAGCTATCTAATAGCAAGTGCTGGATGCGTTCGAACACGTGTGGTCGGATTTCGGCGGGATTGTCCTGCACCTGTAAATCCGGGTCCGCATAACGGGTGCTCAGCTCTGTACGATCCATCACATGGTCG
Source organism: Oleiphilaceae bacterium (assembly GCA_041591755.1). Lineage (GTDB taxonomy): Bacteria > Pseudomonadota > Gammaproteobacteria > Pseudomonadales > Oleiphilaceae > JBFHRI01. The sequence continues at coordinate 14,962 of JBFHRI010000028.1, read as the reverse complement.
GCATACATGTTCAGGAGCTGGCTTTTAGATGGGGCGCGAAAACCGATCGAAAGCGTGATGCAGTCATTCAAGGCCACGCCATAATGCGCGAGTTTAGGGGGCAGATAAAGCATATCACCTGCTGACAGCGTCCATTCCTGCGTGGCCTCAAATTCGGCAAGCAAGCGCAGGTTGGGGTGCTCGAGTAGGGGCGTCTGGGCATCGCAGGCAGGCCCAATACGCCACTGCCGCTGGCCTTGCGCTTGCAGCAAGAACACATCGTAATCATCAAAATGAGGGCCCACACTCCCACCTACGGGCGCATAAGAAGCCATGATATCGTCAATGCGCCAATTGGGGATAAATTTGAACAGGTCCTTCAGGGCATTGATCTCGGGACACCAGGCATCTAACTGCTGTACCAGCAAGGTCCAATGAGAGGCGGGTAGTTGTTTGAAGTCGCGTGCTTTGAAGGGACCGTGGCGTAAAGCCCAGTCCTGGGCTTCGATAATCAGGCGCGACTCAATCTCGTCTTCCAGCGCCAAGCCGGCCAGCTCTTCGGGGCTGACCGGACTGCGGTACTCGGGAAGGGCCTGGCGGATCAGTAGGGGCTTTTTTTGCCAATACTCACGCAGGAAGGTCTCGGCACTCAAACCGCCCAGCACGCTGAGCGGTATCGGCCCGGTTGTGAGCTCAGGCATAGGCGAGCATCTCAGGCATTGACGATCGCTTTGGCTTGAGCGGCGGCATTCCCAATATAGCTGGCGGGGGTCAGTGCCAGCAGGGTTTGGCGCGCTTCGTCGGGAATCGCCAGCGTCTGAATAAAGGCCTGAATGCTTTGCTGATTCATGGCATTGCCGCGCGTCAACTCTTTGAGTTTTTCATAGGCGCCTTCAATCTTATAGCGACGCATGACGGTTTGAATGGGTTCCGCCAGCACTTCCCAGGCCTTATCAAGATCTTCGGCCAAGCGTGCAGGATTGATCTCCAATTTACCCAAACCCTTCAAGGTGCTTTCGTAGGCGATCAGGCTATGCGCCAGGCCTACGCCCAAATTGCGTAATACAGTGGAGTCGGTCAGGTCGCGCTGCCAGCGTGAAATCGGCAACTTTTCAGCCAAATGCGCCAAAATCGCATTGGCCAGACCCAGATTGCCTTCGGAGTTTTCGAAATCGATCGGATTCACCTTGTGCGGCATGGTTGAGGAGCCGACTTCTCCCGCGATCGCACGTTGCTTGAAGTAACCCAGGGAAATATAACCCCAGATATCCCGATCCAGGTCGATCAAAATGGTATTGAAGCGAGCGACGGCATTGAACAGTTCGGCAATGTAGTCGTGTGGCTCGATTTGCGTGGTGTAGGCGTTGTATTGCAAGCCCAGCGACTCAATAAAATACTGGGCATTCGCTTGCCAGTCGACATGCGGGTAGGCAGATAGATGGGCATTGTAGTTGCCGACGGCGCCATTGATTTTGCCCAAAATGGCAACGGTTTCAATCTGCTCGATCTGCCGGCGCAAGCGTGCGACCACATTCGCCAGCTCTTTGCCCATGGTAGTGGGGGAGGCCGTTTGACCATGGGTGCGTGAAAGCATGGGTTGTTCGGCGAGTGCTAAGGCGAGGTCGCTGAGGCGTTTGACGACGGTTGCCATCGAGGGTATTAGCACCTGTTGCAAACCATTCTTCAGCATCAGCCCGTGAGACAGGTTATTAATATCTTCTGAGGTGCAGGCGAAGTGCACAAATTCGGCACCTTCATGCAGCTCGGGCAAGTCTTCACGCAGCGCACTAAATTTCTCTTTAATCAGATACTCCACGGCTTTGACATCGTGATTGGTGGTGCGCTCAATCTCTTTGACGCGCTGTGCATCCTCCACCGAAAAATCAGAGACGATTTGATCCAGCGCGGCCATGGCGGCCTCCGAAAACGCGGGCAATTCGGGTATTCCCTCATGCGCTGCCAAGCTTTGCAGCCAGCGAATTTCGACTTCAACGCGATATTTGATCAGGGCAAATTCGCTAAAAAAGGCGCGCAGGGCTTCGGTTTTAGTGCCATAACGGCCATCGACGGGAGAGAGTGCGGTCAACGAGCTCAATTGCATGGGGGCGCTTTACCTGTGGTGAAGTCATCAGTGAAAAAATGGGCAGCAATCATACTACAAATTGCCTTGTCCTCACACTTGCTCCTGCTTTCACTTGCTGTGACCTGGAGCGTGTCAAAGCGAGTTCAGGGCCTGGGTCAGCGCTTTACGGCGAAAGATCAAATGCCAGCGCCGTCCGCCCACTTGTCGCCATAACATGGCCGCTCGGATCGCAGCCATCAACAGGGCACGAATCTTGGCGGCAACGAAGGGGTTTTGCAGGTGCGCCGGCTGTCCAGACACTTGGATGCGGTTTTTATAGGTGCTGATGGTGTCCAGATAGAGTTGCGCCAGAGCTTCCACGACATTCGGGTGCTCATGGCCAAAATGTTGGATCTTGTGCACCACTAAGTCGATGCCCTTGCCCAGTTTATCGAGCATCTGGGGATCTTTGCTCAGGCGTGATGAAAGCTGAACGGCCGCCAAAGCGTAGCGCACGGTCAGCTGACTTAGGGGCTCTTTGCCGGGTTCGAGGATTCGGCTTAACAAGGCGCGACCTGTCGCAAGATTGGCGGTATTGCCATACACCTCCAAAGTCGATGCGGGATTGGTGCAGACTATACTGCGAATGGCACAATCCAGTAGCTCATTCGGGCACTCGCCATGACGGGCCAATTGGTCGACGGCTTGGGCATTCTGAAAGAGTGCCGCGAGAGCGATCACCTGGTCTCGGATTGAACCTTGCATTTCTCTACTCCACAGCGCGCTCGATAATGCCGCCGCCAAGACAGCGTTCACCCGCGTAAAATACGATGGATTGCCCCGGCGTGACAGCTCTCTGCGCTTGCTCGAAGCGCACGCGGAGTCCATTCTCACATGGCATGACTTCACAGGCTTGATCGGCCTGTCGGTAGCGAATCTTGGCATGGCAGCGCAGCGGCAGTGTCGGCGGGGAATTGATCCATTCGACCTGTGTTGCGAGCAGGGTTTGTCGGTACAACATGGGGTGTTGTTTGCCCTGCACGACGATCAGTACGTTGCGCTGCAGATCTTTGTCTGCCACGTACCAGGGAGATTCATCATAATCTTTAAGGCCGCCAATCCCCAAACCCTGGCGCTGGCCGATCGTGTGATACATCAAGCCCTGGTGTTCTCCAATGACCTGACCAGTCTCGGTTTCAATGGCACCCGGTTGGGCGGGCAGGTATGGCTTTAGAAAGTCAGCAAATTTGCGTTCGCCGATAAAGCAAATGCCGGTGCTGTCTTTTTTGTCATGGGTGACGAGATCATGGGCTTCGGCCAGCTTTCGGACGGCAGGTTTTTCCATCTCGCCGATCGGAAACAGGGTGCGCGCCAGCTTTTGGCCGGGTACCAGGTGTAGGAAATAGCTTTGGTCTTTGTTGCTATCCAGTCCTTTTAGCAGCCAAGCATCCGCGTCGCTAACCTGGCGAGTGCGGGCATAGTGGCCTGTGGCGATAAAGTCGGCTCCCAAATGCGTGGCGTAGTCGAGAAACGCTTTGAACTTAATTTCTTTATTGCACAGGATGTCGGGATTGGGGGTGCGGCCCGCGCGGTATTCTGTGAGAAAGTGCTCAAACACCCGATCCCAGTATTCGGCCGCAAAATTAGCCGCGTGCAGGGGGATGCCGATGCGCGCACAGACCTTTTGCGCGTCTTCATAGTCACTTATAGCGGTGCAATATTCTGTACCGTCATCTTCATCCCAGTTCTTCATGAACAGGCCTTCGACCTGATGACCTTGCTGTTGCAGCAGTAAAGCAGAAACTGAGGAGTCAACGCCGCCCGACATGCCAACTATTACTCGCGCCATACGCACCTATTTGTTCCAGAGTATGCGGCGCGCATTGTAACGCCCTCAGCGCTGATTGTCTTGTGAGTGCAAAGCGCACGCAGAGCTGGCCACAGGCCCTAGGGCCGATATTCGAAGATATAACTCAAGGGTAGGTGAGGGCGCTGGTCGTAATCCTCAATGCAGCGCAAGACCAGGGGGCTGCGAATCAGGTCGCCCAGGCCTTGTATGTCGCTGCGGTCCATCCAGTGCGCGGCAATAATGTCGGTGTCGAGTTGTTGGCTGACTTGGCGTAATGGGCGCGCCGAGAAGCACAGGCGATGATAGGTCACGCCATTTTCCGGCGCGGTGTAAACGTAAGTGCCCAGGTATGCGGTTAACTCGACTTCCCAGCCGGTTTCTTCGAGGGTTTCGCGAACGGCCGCATCGAATACGCTTTCGTTGGCGTCAACGTGCCCGGCGGGTTGATTGAATACGCGTTTATCGTGACTGATTTCTTCCACCATTAACAGTTTTCCGTCTTTCTCGACGATGGTGGCAACCGTGGCGTGAGGTGTCCAAATCATTGATTTCTAGGCCTTCTTCCTAAGCGCCTGGGCGGGGCGGATGGCTTGGTTGACTGGGGGAGATGTATTTTTTCGCAACGATAAGCGCCGGGCTCTAGATTGTCCAGTGTCCATTGCCCAATCGCAATGCGAACCAGTCGCAGTGTTGGAAACCCCACTTGCGCGGTCATTCGCCTCACCTGGCGATTGCGACCTTCAGTAATGGTGAGTTCCAGCCAGCTGGTGGTCTGCTGTTTGCGCTCGCGCACCGGAGGCGTCCGAGGCCAAAGCTTCGGAGGTGATACGGCGCGTGCTTTGGCGGGTGCAGTTGGCCCGTCATTTAGGATGACGCCGGCCCTGAGCTGTGCCAGGGCTGCTTCCGTTATTTCACCCTCGACTTGCACCAGATAGGTTTTTGGTAATTTGAACTTTGGCTGTGCGATACGCGCTTGCAGAGCGCCATCGTTGGTCAACAGTAGCAGTCCTTCTGAGTCATAGTCCAGGCGGCCGGCAGGATAGATGCCTTTGATGGGAATGTAGTCTTGAAGGCTGGCCTTGCCATCCATCGGGCTGAATTGAGAGAGCACTTGAAAGGGTTTATTGAAAAGATAAATCTCAGCCATGAGTCGCGTTGCGGCAAAAAATGGATTGGCGATGCGGTATTAGAGGAGCATAAGTTAGTTGACGGCGTTCAGCCAGAAGATTTGGCGCAAGGGTGGGGCGAGCGATCACCGGATACAGAGGATCAAGGGCACAGTTACACGCTCCGTGACTGCCAAGAAAGCAGGCGTATCAACTACGCCAACTCGGCAGAGCTGGAGGCAGCAGTGCTTGATAACTCAGGCAGAGGCCTTGAGTTCGCTGCTTAGGCAGTGGCAGACTGGCCTGAAGTCTTTTTCTCGGTATTGGTGATGCGGGAATCAGCACTCTGGTGCCTGAATTCGGGCTCATCGACCGAGATGAATTCGTGGTCATCGACCTGCTTGCTGTCGGCGCATTCCACTGCAGCGATATTGACTGCATGGATGCCTTTGCCGCTGGGCTGCTTTTCGAACGATACGGACTGACCTGCTTTCAGAGTCTTGTATCCATCCATCTGAATGGAGGAAAAGTGCGCGAAGAGATCTTCGGTTCCGCCATCTTCGACAATGAATCCGTAACCCTTGGCGTTATTGAACCACTTGACTTTACCTGTAGGCATAAACGACTCCCGTGTCCCGCATTTGAAGCAATGGTGAGCGCTTGTCCGTGAGCGCGTGTTCATGCGTCAAATGTCTTATTTTTATTAATGGAATTAAGGGTACTGCTTCAACCTCGCTACTTTTGATGATTCTAATTCTCGAGTCAAGTGCTTTGGCTAAAAAAAGGGACTTGGCTAACGTTGCAAAAGCCTAGCAGGCCGCAACTCACGCGCCATCGTTACGGGTCTTATGCCATCGTTACCGGTGTTGCGTTCAACATATACTAGATTTGTTTTTCCTTCTGCTGCCCAAATATTGCAGAATACGCTGCCACAGGCCCAAGCCCCCTTTTCCCAAAAATGTAAAATTTCGTATCGCACTATGAGTAAACTCGACAAACGTCTACTAATATTGAACCAGGGTGAAGATCACAGTCCCGAGCGAGAAGATGGAGTGCTGGTAGCGCCGGAGAAGCCCGCGCTGAAGCGACCGTCCTTGTATCAGGTCATTATGATGAATGATGACTACACGCCCATGGACTTCGTGGTTGAGGTGCTGATTCGCTTTTTCGCGATGAGTGAGGAAAAAGCGACGCAGGTAATGTTGTTGGTACATACCCAGGGCAAAGCGGTGTGCGGTGTCTACTCCAGGGATATCGCGGAAACCAAGGCAGCCCAGGTAAATCAGTACTCGGCAGAATGTGAGCATCCGTTGCTCTGCGAGATACAAAAACTAGATTAGTGACCATGCGTCTGGGGTGAGAGATGTTAAGTAAAGACCTGGAATTGACACTGAACGAAGCGTTCAAAAGTGCGCGCGAAAAACGGCATGAGTTCATGACGGTCGAGCATTTGCTGTTGGCGTTGCTCGACAACGAAGCAGCGGTCAAAGTATTGGGCGCCTGCGGCGCCAACATGGGGGAGTTACGCCAGGAGCTGACTGAGTTCGTGGACACTACCACCCCCTTGATTCCTGAGTCTGATGATGAGCGTGAAACGCAGCCCACTCTGGGTTTTCAGCGCGTATTGCAGCGTGCGGTCTTTCATGTGCAGTCCTCGGGTAAAAAAGAAGTGACTGGTGCGAATGTGCTGGTTGCGATTTTTAGCGAACAGGAAAGTCAGGCGGTCTATGTTCTGAAAAAGCAGAACATTGCGCGCATTGATATTGTGAATTTCATTTCTCACGGCATCTCTAAGGTTGCCGGTCGCCCCAATCCTGAGGAGCAATCTAACGAAAGCGAAGCGCAGGAAGAAAGCGTCGAAGAAGGCAGCCAGAGTAATCCGCTGGAAAACTATGCGACCAATTTGAATGCGCAGGCATCGCAAGGCCGCATTGATCCCTTGGTGGGCCGTGAAGCTGAAGTTGAACGGGTGATTCAGATTCTCGCGCGTCGTCGCAAGAATAACCCTCTGCTGGTGGGGGAAGCTGGCGTGGGCAAGACGGCGATTGCCGAGGGTCTGGCAAAAAAGATTGTCGAAGGCACGGTGCCCGACATTATCGCTGACGCCGAGGTTTATTCCCTGGATCTAGGAGCCTTGCTGGCAGGAACCAAGTATCGCGGAGATTTTGAGAAGCGTTTCAAGGCCTTGTTGGCGGCGCTGAAGAAGCGTAACCATGCAATTCTGTTCATCGATGAGATCCATACCATTATCGGTGCCGGTAGCGCATCAGGCGGGGTGATGGATGCGTCGAATCTCTTGAAGCCGTTGTTGAGCAGCGGAGAAGTGCGTTGCATTGGTTCGACGACCTTCTCTGAATTCCGTGGCATCTTTGAGAAGGACAGCGCCTTAGCGCGCCGATTCCAGAAGATCGATATCAATGAGCCAAGTGTGGAAGATACCTATCAAATTTTGAAAGGCTTGAAACCGCAGTTCGAAGAGCATCACCAGTTGCGTTACACCGACAAAGCCCTACGTGCGGCGGCCGAGTTGGCGGATCGTTATATCACTGATCGCCATATGCCTGACAAAGCGATTGATGTGATCGATGAGGCCGGTGCCAGCGAGCGCTTGAAGGAAGAAAGCAAGCGTAAGAAGGTTATTGGGGTGCATGCGATTGAAGATGTGGTGGCCAAGATTGCCCGTATCCCAGCGCGTAATGTCACGACCTCAGACAAAGACATGCTACGCAATATCGAGCGTGATCTGAAAATGGTGGTCTTTGGTCAGGATGCAGCCATTGAGTCATTGGCCACGGCGATCAAGTTGTCTCGCGCCGGCTTGAAGTCGCCCGAGAAGCCCGATGGTGCGTCCCTGTTTGCAGGCCCCACGGGTGTCGGTAAGACGGAAGTCACTCGGCAATTGGCTAAAGTGCTGGGGATTGAACTGGTGCGCTTCGATATGTCGGAGTATATGGAACGTCATACCGTCAGTCGTTTGATTGGCGCGCCGCCTGGCTATGTGGGTTACGACCAGGGTGGCTTGCTGACCGAGGCGGTCAACAAGCATCCGCATTGCGTTCTGTTGTTAGATGAGATCGAGAAGGCGCATCCTGAAGTCTTTAACCTGCTGCTGCAAGTGATGGATCACGGTACGCTGACCGACAACAACGGTCGTAAGGCCGACTTCCGTCATGTCGTGCTGGTTATGACCACCAACGCGGGGGCCGAAGTGTTGAATCGTCGCTCGATCGGCTTCCAGGAGCAGGATCATACCAGTGACGGTATGGAGGCGCTGAATAAGTTGTTTACGCCCGAGTTCCGCAATCGTCTAGATGGCATCATTCAGTTTGCGCCCTTGTCGCGTGCGACCGTATGTTTCGTGGTGGACAAGTTCCTCACCGAGCTGCAGGCACAATTGGATGACAAAGGGGTTGTCTTGCACGTGGATGACGAAGTCAAAGTTCATCTGGCCGAGCACGGCTATGATGACAAGATGGGTGCTCGCCCCATGGCACGCTTGATCCAGGAATTGCTGAAGAAGCCGCTGGCGGAAGAGATTCTATTCGGTAATCTAAGCAACGGTGGCGAGGTTAGTGTGGTGCTGCGTGAAGGCAAGGTGGCGTTTGAGTACGAAACCGCTGTGCTGGCAGATTAGTCTGAGCTGAAGCTTGTCGCTCTAGGCAAGCTCTGAAAATAAAAAAGGGTGGTTGCCAAACCACCCTTTTTTTTGGGGTTCAATCGCGCTTAGCGTGCGCGATAGGTAATGCGGCCTTTGCTCAGGTCATAAGGCGTCAACTCAACCTTGACCTTGTCGCCGGTTAGGATGCGGATATAGTTCTTGCGCATTTTTCCTGAAATGTGAGCCGTCACGATATGCCCGTTTTCAAGTTCAACACGGAACATGGTGTTGGGCAGGGTGTCAATGATCGTCCCTTCCATTTCAATGACGTCTTCTTTCGCCATCCAGGTATTACCTCGTCAATTCGTCTAATAGTGATCGGCTGTTATTCAAGGATTTCTTTTAAAATCCGTATGATACGTTGCTTAAGCCGCGTAGCCGACCTTAAAAAATGCGACATTCTGCCTGAAAAGCAGGCAATAAGCAAAAGGTTTAGCCCTTATGTGCCGGGGTGGGGCGGGTTAGGATTTGCTGCATATCACGCTGGCTCATCCAGATGTCATTGACCAATGCTTCATAGGGTTTGAACTGGGTTTTGTAGCGCATTTTCTGACAGTCGCGGATGTAATACCCGAGATAGAGAAAACGTAATTTGCGCCGCTTAGCTTCTTCGATTTGCCATAGCACAGCGAGTGTTCCTGGGCTGTACTGTTCTTGTTCTGGATCGAAGAAGGTGTAGATGGCTGAGAGCCCATCTTCCAGCTCGTCGACCACTGCGATGCTGATGAGTGTGTCATCGATCGAAAATTCAACAAAGCGTGTCGTGGCAACGCCCTGAATCAGAAAAGAGCGGTACTGATCACGGCTGGGCGGGTACATGTCGCCATCGGCGTGTCGCTGCGAAATGTATTTTTCATACAGCAAATACTGGTCTTCATGGAAGTCCGGATTCTGAACGGCAACATTGAGAGTCGCACCTTTCTTCCAGATGCGGCGTTGCGAACGACTGGCTTGGAATAGTTGCACGGGGATGCGAATGGGTATGCAAGCCTGGCATTGAGGACAGTGAGGTCGGTAGTAGTGATTGCCACTGCGACGAAAACCAAGGTCTGAAAGCTGGCTGTATGTGTGCAGGGGGATATTCATCGACGGATCAATGAATACGCTGACTGCTTGCTGCTCGGGCAGGTAGCTGCAGGGGTGTTCCGGTGTCGCATACAGCGCAATCTTTTGCGATGAGCTCATGGGGCTTGGCCGACCTGTGCAAGAATATCTGGATCGAATTGCCACTGCGCGGGTGCAGGGTGATCAATCTCTTCTTCGAGTATAGTCAGGAAGCGCTCGCGTTCAATCAGCTGGGCGCCAAGCGACATCAAATGCGGGTTTTCCACTTGGCAGTCCATGATGACAAACTGCCAGTTAGCCAGTTGTCGGTTCAGCGCGCTGAGCGCGACCTTAGAGCCATTGCTACGCAGTGAAAACATCGATTCCCCAAAAAAACAGCGCCCCAAAGCGAGTCCATAGAGTCCGCCAATCAATTCCTGCTCCTGCCAGATCTCAATCGAGTGTGCGATGCCCAGTGCGTGCAGCTGGCTGTAGGCCTCGATCATTTCGGGTGAGATCCAGCTGGCGTCCGGTCCCAGATGCGGGCGGCTGCAGTAATGCATGACTTGCGCAAAGCACTGGTCAAAGCTCACCGCAAGCGGCGTGTTGCGGATGAATTTGCGCAGGCTTCGAGAGGCTTGATACTGCTGCGGGAAAAACACGCAGCGCGGGTTGGGTGTCCACCATAAAATGGGTTCGGATTCGCTGAACCAAGGGAAAATGCCTTGACGATAAGCGGCCAGCAGACGTTGTGGGCTGAGGTCGCCGCCCGCACAAAGCAGTCCATTGGGCCGCCGGAGTGCCTGTGCGTTGGGAGGGAAGGGGTCGTCGACCTCCAGCCAAGGGATCGCGGTCATTGGGTGGAGCGGGCGACTTTCGGCGCCCGCTGAGCCTCAATGCAGTTCGTCGAGGTATTTTTCGGCGTCAAGCGCGGCCATACAGCCCATGCCTGCCGAAGTGATGGCCTGACGGTAGACTTGATCGGTCACGTCGCCTGCGGCAAATACGCCAGGAATGCTGGTTGCGGTCACATTGCCCATCAGTCCAGACTTGATCACCAGATAGCCGTTGTTCATTTCCAGCTGATCTTTGAACAACTCGGTATTGGGGCGGTGACCAATCGCAATAAATACGCCGTCCACGGCCAGTTCTTTGGTGTCGCCAGATTGGGTGGACTTGATCCGAATGCCGTTGACGCCTGTTTCATCGCCGAGGATTTCATCGACCGTATGGTTCCATTCGAAACGAATATTGCCGGTGCGGGCTTTCTCGTGCAGCTTGTCCTGCAGAATTTTTTCCGAGCGTAGCGTGTCCCGACGGTGAATCAGCGTGACCTCGTTGCAAATGTTCGACAGATAGAGCGCTTCTTCAACGGCGGTGTTGCCACCGCCGACGACGCAGACATTCTTTTTGCGGTAGAAGAATCCATCACAGGTGGCGCAGGCGCTCACGCCTTTGCCGGCAAATTTTTCTTCAGACTCGAGTCCCAGGTACATGGCCGAAGCCCCGGTGGCAATAATGAGTGCGTCGCAGGTGTAAACACCGGAGTCGCCGATCAGGCGAAACGGCTTTTGGGTGAGTTCGGCTTTGTTGATGTGGTCGAAAATAATCTCGGTTTCGAAGCGTTCAGCATGGGCTTGCATGCGTGCCATCAGATCGGGGCCTTGCAAACCTTCGACATCACCCGGCCAGTTGTCCACGTCGGTGGTTTGGGTGAGCTGCCCTCCCGCTTGAATCCCTGTGACCAATACTGGCTTCAAGTTGGCGCGTGCGGCGTATACGGCTGCGGTATAGCCTGCGGGGCCGGAGCCCAGAATCAGAAGTTTGCAATGCTTCGGGTTACTCATGACGATCCTCGTGACGGTTAACTTCAAAATGCGCCGAATCTTAACACGTGATTGCGCGCAACAGGATAGATTCCTTCAATGGCGGACATAGATGCTGGCAGATTTTTTCTGCGCTTAGAGCACGGGTACTTGCAGCAGGATCTCGCGGCTGAGAGGGTGGTCCTCGCGCGCGCCATGCTGACTGATGCGGTGCTCGGCGATAAAGGGGAAAACGGCTTGTACGTCATCGGGGAGGACATGATCTCGCCCGTCCATGAATGCCCAGGCACGGGCTGCGCTAAGCAGGGACAAACCCGCGCGAGGGGAAAGACCATGGCCTTGCTCGATGTGGTGGCGGCTGAACTCGATCAAGCGATAGAGATAGTCGATGACGCTTTCCTTGGCGGTAATCTTAGCGATCTGCTGTTGCAGGGCAATCAAATCATCCGGATTTAATATGCCTTCGCTCTGGGCCAGCAACTTGCGTCGATCAGTGCCGCTGAGTAGGGCTTTTTCTGCTTTTTCGTCGGGATAGCCCAAGGACAGTCGCATCATAAAACGGTCCAGTTGCGACTCAGGTAGGGGATAGGTGCCCGCCTGCTCGGAAGGGTTTTGCGTGCCGATCACAAAAAATGGTTCGGGCAAGGGGCGTGTTTTGCCCTCGATGGTGACCTGATGCTCCTCCATCGACTCCAGTAAAGCGCTTTGGGTTTTGGGTGGCGCGCGGTTGATTTCATCGGCCAGAATCAGGTTGGAGAAAATTGGGCCGGGGTGGAAGTGAAAACGGCCGTCGTTCTTGTCAAAAATGTTGGTGCCGAGCAGGTCGCCGGGCAGCAGGTCGTTAGTGAACTGAATGCGTCGATAGCTCAGCCCGAGCGTGTTGGCGAGAGCATGCGACAAGGTTGTCTTGCCCATGCCCGGCAAGTCCTCGATCAGCAGATGTCCGCGTGCCAGCAAACAACACATGGCCAAACGGGTTTGGTGTGATTTGCCCAGAATTATGTGGTCGAGCTGCTGTAGGCAGCGTGAGACAATGTGTGGCGCAGACATCTTTAGTCCCTGGCTTAGTGCGGGTGCTGACCCGCCTTAATCGATAAAGCGTTTGCTTAGATTAGCATAGGCATCGACGCGGCGATCGCGCAGATAGGGCCACATGCAGCGGACTTCTTCCGTGCGTTGCGCCGTTAGGGTGGTGCTGAGGATGCACTCCTCGTCCTGTGGCGCGCGCGCCAGGAACTCACCTTGCGGGCCGGCGATAAAACTGTGTCCCCAAAACTGAATGCCACCGGCCTGCGGATCAGGGCTGGATTCAAAACCGGTACGGTTGCAGCTGATCACTGGAATGCCGTTGGCGATGGCGTGGGCACGTTGAATGGTGATCCAGGCTTCGAGTTGACGTTGCTGTTCTGCGGTGTCGTCTTCGGGATGCCAGCCAATCGCGGTGGGATAGATCAGGATCTCGGCACCGGCCAGCGCCATCAAACGCGCGGCCTCCGGGTACCACTGATCCCAGCAAATCAGCACGCCCAGTTTGCCGACACTTGTCGCGATTGGCGCAAAGCCACGTAAATCCCCGTCGCCATCGCCGGGTGTAAAGTAGAACTTCTCATAGTAAGACGGGTCGTCGGGAATATGCATCTTGCGGAACTTGCCCGCAATCGACCCATCGCTTTCAAATACCACGGCGGTATTGTGGTGTAAGCCCGGCGCTCGTTTTTCAAACAAGGAGCTGACAATAACGCACTTATTCTCTTGTGCGATGCGCGACAAACGCTCGGTGCTGGGGCCGGGAATCGATTCGGCCAGTGCAAAATGCTGCGGGTCTTCGGTTTGGCAAAAATAGGCGGTGTTGTGCAGTTCCTGATACACCACCAATTGCGCCCCCTGCTGACACGCTGCGGCTGTTTTAGCGGCCAAGATGTCCAATGTGGTCTGAGGGGAGGCTTGCATGCGCTGCTGAATCAGCGCAACTTGAAGGGCGTGTTTCATCGATCTCCTCCGTCATGAATCTGCATGGTCACGCAGTGTAGACTGCCGTTTTGTCGAATCAGCGCGCGGCAGTTGACCGTGCGAATGACGCGACCCGGAAAACAGCTGGCCAGTTGTTCGATGGCCAGGGTATCCTGGGGAACGCCGTAGACGGGCATCACGACCGCATGATTGGTGATCAGAAAGTTGGCATAGGTGGCGGCCAGGCGCCGACCCTTCTCGATAATGGGTTCTGGCATGGGTAGCGGTATCAGGCGATAGGGCTCGCCCTCGTAGGTCACAAACTGCTTGAGCTCGTGTTCCATCGCATCCAGTGCCAAGTAGTGGGGGTCTCGCGGATCCTGACACTGCACATAACAAATGGTGTTGGCGTCGCAAAAGCGAGCCAGGGTGTCGATATGTCCATCGGTATCGTCGCCTTGAAGCTCGCCGTTGGCCAGCCAGAGCACGCGTTTCACGCCCAGTGCGCGCTGCAGTCGCATCTCTAATTCGATCTTGGACAACTCGTGATTACGTTCTTTGCTGAGCAGGCAGTGTTCGGTTGTCAGTAGGGTGCCGTGGCCATCGCTTTCGATGGAACCGCCCTCAAGAATCAAATCCACGCGTCGCATGTGACTGCCAGGGAACGCACCGAGGGCATGCAGGCGCGAGGGGATCAGGTCATCGCGCTCGCAGGGGTATTTGTTGCCCCAGGCGTTGAACTGAAAATCCAGCAACACTAGTTGTCCATCTTCTATTACGCCAATCGGCCCATGATCGCGTGCCCACACATCGTTGGCCGCGACGTGGTAGAGCTGGGCTTGCGTGCCGTATTTTTGCGCCCGTTGTTGCAGCTCGGGGCGGAGCGTCTCAAGGCGTGCAGCATCCTGACAGCTGACGATCAGATTCTGATCTTGCAAGATGGCCTCGGCAATGTTGAGCCAGGTTTGTTCGGCTTCCGCCAGTTGATAGTCCCAAATCGAGCCGGCATAGGGCCAGGTCAGCATGATGGCGGACTGAGGTTCCCACTCGGCAGGCAGGCGAATCATGCGCAGAGTCTCCATTGGCACACTAATGATAGAAGCGAAACTTTTAACATAGATCGCCGGTGGAATGAACCGGAAATCAAGCCTCTTCGGACCCCGGGTGAGCCAGCTCTTTTTGTTTGCGCATGATGTGACGCGCAATCAGTTGTTGGTGAGCTTCGGAAATGTCGGTGAATTCAATGTGCAGGCGAAAAGGCGCTTGGGTGCCTGCGCACGACAAGATACGACCCCGCAGAATTAGCCCGCTATAGCTGGGCAGCAGGATCAACTTGAGTGCCAGCTCCTGATTGCGCTGCCAGGGTTTCGGGCTGTCCAGGGCGATGCCGCCCTCGCTCAGGCTGACCTGGTGCAGGCTGTGCTCGGCGACCACCTGGTTTTCCAGCGCCAGCACGCGTGACAAGGCGTCGAGCTTTTGATTCAGCAC
>JBFHRI010000027.1:0-17691 GCA_041591755.1 Oleiphilaceae bacterium | reverse complement strand
GTCATCGTGATCCTCGGCATTCTTTCAGCATTCGCCTTGCCGCGATTTGCCGACTTGGGCTCCGATGCACGAGTTGCCTCACTGAATGGTTTGGCGGGTGCTCTGAAGTCCGCCGCCGCGATTGCGCATGCCGAACAATTGGTGACCGGTGGGGCTCCAGCGACGTCGGTCACGCTTGAAGGGCAGACGGTGACGATGATAAATGGCTATCCAACGGCGGATACCGCAGGCATAGGCGCTGCTGCAGCGGTGGACGCATCCTATGGAACGCCAACTGTCGTGGCCGGCCCTCCCGGTACGATTACTTGGGAACTCCAAACTGGCTGTTCCGTCACCTACACGGCAGCAGCAGCATCTCCAGGAACTTATTCGGTAACCTTGGCCACCGGCTGTTAACGGGCCAGGTCAAAGACTCCGACAAAAAGCGCTTTCGGGCGCTTTTTTGCGTTCATTTAGGCACCTTTTATGTTGCGAACAGTAGAGCGATCCAAACAGCAAGGCTTCACCATTATCGAGCTGATCATGGTGCTGGTCCTGATGGCGATTATGGGCCTGGGCATTCGTTCGTTGTTTTTTTCGCGTGAAGGCTATTCCGGATTTTTGGCCAAAGACCAGTTTCTGGTCGCGGCTTTGCTGGCGCAGGAACATGCTCTGGGGGTCAGCGCACTCAATAACGCGGTGAGCCTGACCGTCGGCGTGGCCGGCGATGAGTGGTATTTTCGGGTGAGCAAGAGCGGCAGCAATGTGTTTGAAGCGCGTCAGGAGCATAGCGGGGGCGCCTTGGCGGTGGATGGTACCACCCTGAGTGCGGGCAGTAGTCATACCTTCACGCTTGATAGTAGGGGCAATTTGACATCGGGCGCCAATCATCAAATCCGTTTTAATAGCGGGCACAATTATTATATTTGCTTGTCTGCAGCAGGATATGCCTGGGAAAACTCGGGAGCTTGCCCATGATGCGTCGTTTAACCGCTGCGGCAGTTCGGTCCTTCAATGCACGCCTTGTAGGCCGGACGTTCAGTCCACACTCTGTAGGTCGGACCTTCAGTACACTCTTTGTAGGTCGGACTGAAGTCCGACCTACATCCGCAAAACGGCAGGCGTGTAGGCGTCCTTTCGGCAAACGCCAGCGAGGCCTGAGCCTAGTCGAGCTGGTCGTCACCATCGTACTGCTGGGCATCGTCGCCAGTGCCATGGCCTGGGCCTTTGCCAGTCAGATAAAATCCAGCACCAGTCCCTTGTGGCATGGCAAGGCCATGAAGCTAGGCCAGCTCTATCTGGATGAAATACTCTCCAAAGCCTATGACCACAATACGCCTCTGGGCGGGCTACCGCCGGTGGCCTCGCCGCCGTGTGCGCTGTTGGGCCCCGAATCTGGAGAGACGCGCCTTACCTATAACGATGTCGATGATTACAACGGTATTGGGGATATGCCGCCGGTGAGTCTGATCGGTACGCTCGATAGTTCCTACAATGATTATGGTGTCAAAGTCACGGTGGAGTGTGACGGCGCTGCGGTGGGGGCCAGCGGCAACACGCACGCCAAGCTGATCACCGTGTCGATTCTGCCGCCTGCCCATTTATCCAACCAGCCGATGGTGTTCTCGGTGTACAAGGGGAACTACTGATGCGGCCCCTCCCTCCGCGACAACAGGGCTTCACCTTGGTCGAGGTGATTATCAGTATCGTCATCCTGGGTATTCTGGGTGTCGGCATGGCGAACTTTATTCATCGCTCCGTGCAGGGCTTCAAAGATACGGCCGAACGCCAGGCTCTGGCCAAGATTGGCTGGATTGTGTCGGAGAAAGTCAGTCGTGAATTGCGCGATGCCTTGCCCAATAGTGTGCGCCTGAGTGCAGCGGATACCTGTATCGAATTTATCCCGATCGTGGCAGGCACAGATTACCTGAGCGTACCCGTCGTAAGTGCGGCGAATAGTTTTGAGGTGGTGCCATTTTCGGCCTATAGCGATGGCAGTGTAAACCCCGCTCTGGATCGTGTGGCGGTCTATCCTTACACAGTCAGTAATCTTTATTCACTCACCAACCCCGGAATGATTAGCGCGCGAATTGCCTCAATGGCCAATGGTGCAACGACCAACAGCAAGCGGATTACCTTAGCCGGTAGTCATCGTTTCGTTGCCGATTCGCCGACACGTCGTTTGTTTATCGTGCGGCCTCCTGTGATGTACTGTTTTGAGTCCGGCTTTCTCAATCGTTATGACGGCTACGGCTTTAGCTTCAGTGTTGCTAGCGCAAATCGGACGGTGGTCGGGCATCGCCTGAGCAACGGTCGTTTTAACTACCAGGCGGGTACCGATACCCGCAATGGGCTCGTGGCGATACGCTTCAACATTTCGGCCGACGGTAGTGCCATACAGTCGATCACGCAGGAGGTACAGGTCCGCAATGTACCCTAAAACTTATCACGATGTGCGAAGGCAGCGTGGCTTGGGCCTACCGATGGCGATTTTTATCATCGTGATTGTAGGCTCGGTCCTGCTGGCCATGACTGACCTCAACACCTCGGGCACCCAAGGGTTTTCGCAAGACTATCAGTCGCAGCGTGCTTTTTATGCGGCCGAAAGCGGTGCCCAAGTGGCGCTAAATCGAATCTTCATGGGGGGCGCTGCCTGTGGTAATTTCAATTTGTCGCTTAGCGCAAATGGCTTGGCGGGTTGCGCGGTGAGTGTCAATTGCACGCAGGTTTCGGTGGCCAGTATCAACTATTACAGCATAAATAGTGATGCGACCTGTGGCAGTGGTGCGGAGATGGGGCGACGCCAGATTGAAGTACGCGCGAGGAGCAATTGATGAGTCGTGTTGCCGGTCGCCTAATTGAACACCCCTATGTTTGCTTTAGGGGTGTTAGAGCGAGGGGGCGTTAATGGTCGCCATGTTGCGAACACTGGTGTTGTGCGTGTTGTGGGCTGCGGTTCTCCCTGTTAGCCAAGCTTGGGCGGCTTGCTCAAGTTATAAGGGGCTGGCGACCATCAATGAAATCTATCGGCGTAACAATGGCACGCATTTTATCGAAGTAAAGTTGTTGGCGCTGAGCCTGACGTCAGCTGACTACAATAGTTGGACGATTCGTGCCTGTCGCCGCACCAATGTCTGTAGTAGCTCGCTGCCGCTGTCTGGAGCGACGCGCACCGATGCCTGGTTGGTGTTGGATAACGTAGGCGCCAATAACATCGACCTCGACATCGGGATGGATGTGATCTTGCGCGATGGTAGCGGCAATACCATCGATTATGTGTCGATGGAGGGCTATACGCAGCAGCGTGATGGTTCCTGTAGTCTACCGTATGACTCGGAGCATTCCGATACCATCAACAATACCGATAATATCTATCGTCTTCCGGATGGCACGGGAGACTGGACCTCCACCCCCGGCAACTCCTCGCAAGAAACCAAGCAACGCGACAACACGCAAAATTTGCCGCCCGGGGCACCGCTCGTTTCGTTGAATAATATCGCCGCGGTGCAGGGCGATGCGTTGGAGTTTACCTTCACCTTATCAGCGACGTACGGTCAGCCGATCAGCATCAGCTATCAAACACAAAATGATACGGCGCGGGCTGGCATTGACTATGTGGCGACCAGTGGCACGCTGACGATTCCTGCGGGTGCGACCACTGCCACGATCAGCGTGCCGACCATTGACACCCCCACCGTGGGCAGCTTACGCATGTTCATGCAGATCACGCAGGCGGTCAATGCCAGCGTCTCCGGCGCGATTGGTATTGGTACCATCCTTGATGACAGCTTTATCGCGGATTGGCGCATGGACGAGGCTGCCTGGAACGGTACCGCGAATGAAGTCAGAGATAGCAGTGGTAATGGTTTTCACGGCACCGCCGCGATAGCTAACGGCTCTACCCCTAGACCCACTGCAGTAACCGGTGCACCGGCCTATACCAGCGGCAGCCAAAGTACCTGTAATTATGGCCAGTTTGACGCAACGACTGGCACCATAAGGACCTTTGGTTATGTGTCGATTTCGGGAGCGCCCACCCTCAACAATAGTTTTACCTTTACGGCATGGGTACGCACCACGCAGCCGGGTCAGTCAGGCCAGCGAATCCTGGTACGCGATGACGCTCAGAATGGTTGGGGCTTCAGTTTAGGAGACCCAGGGAATGGTCGAATTCGTTTGTTCAACCGCCGGATCAGCAGCACCGGCAGTGTAACGGGAGATGGCAGCAACTCCGCCTGTGGCAGCGTTTTTTGTCTCGACACCGCGGCCGTGATTACCGCCAATAACTGGTTTTTTGTGGCGGTCGCGGTGGATACCGTGGCCCGACGGGTTACTCACTTCGTCTACAATCAAGCGGGTACGCTCTTGTCGAGCACGAGCTCTGCGTATACCGGAACCTGGCTGGATGGAAGTGGTACCCTGGCCATTGGCGGCGAAACCATAGATTCAGATGAGGGACGACAGGCATCTTTCCATTTCAAAGGTAATATCGACGAAGTCCGCATTGTTTCCGGGGCCTTATCGCAACTCGGGGTTGAAGCGATGTTGCGGCGCGTGCGACCTTGTGCGGGGGCTGGAATCAGTCATTTCGAACTGAACTATGCTGCGCCCGCCTTAACCTGTGCACCGCAAGACGTGACCATACGCGCCTGTGCCAATGCGAGCTGCACGACCGAGTTCACGGGGGCAGTGAATGCCACACTCGCGCCGTCCGGTTGGGTCGGTGGAAACGTCAAAAGCTTCAGTGGGGGCAGCGCCAGCTTTCGCTACCAACGCACCACGGTGGGCAGCGATAACTTGGGGGTTAGCAGTTCCACGCCTGCCACCAGTGCTCCGGTGCTTTGCCGAATTAATGGCGGTGCCGCGAGCACGAATTGCGCCCTGAACTTCGTCGACAGTGGCCTGGTCTTTGACATTCCTAATCTGATTGCCAACCGACCCTCGGGGACAGTCAAGCTCAGGGCCGTCCGCAAAGACAATACCTCGGTAGCCTGTGTACCCGCCTTCGCGAATGTGACGCGCAATGTGAGTTTTTTCTCAAGCTATCTGAATCCGGGGCCGTTGGGGCGGCCCGTTAGCCGTAGCGTGACGCTTAATGGGGCGGCGATTGGGCAGAACAGTGGCAGTGCGACAGCGCTTGCACTGGCCTTCGATGGCAACGGCGAGGCCAATCTCAATGCGGTTTACACGGACGCCGGGCAGATGCAAGTGAATGCAACCTACACAGGATCCGCTGCGACGAACGATGCGGGCTTACTGATGGAAGGCAGTGATCAGTTTGTGAGTCGGCCCGCCGGATTCTGTGTCACTACGGCGGCGAATTGCGCTGCCGGAGATATTACTTGTCCGGTGTTTGCACGGGCCGGCCGAAATTTTAATGTCTCCATCAAAGCCGTGGGCTGGGAGTCTGATACCGATACCGATCTGTGCAGCGGCCCTAACGGTGAGACGCCTAACTACGCTCAAAGCGCGATACCTCTGAGTTTGTCTTTGGTCTCTCCGGGTAGTGGGGCAGTGGGCACGCTTTCGACCCCGCAATACAATCATACGGCTTCCGTCAGTGCGACCAACACCGTCTCGACAGCGATCTCTGAAGTGGGTGTATTTAGACTAACAGCCAGTCCCCCCGCTTATTTGGGGGAGTCCATTCCTGCCGCCACGTCTGCCAATATCGGTCGTATGATTCCGGACTACTTCAGCCTGGCACAGGTCCGCACGGGCTTCTTCAGCCCCGGCTGCGTGGCGGGAGGCACCCCCTTTGCCTGGATCGGACAGGCGCTGACTTGGTCGGTAACTCCGCAGACCCATATCACAGCGCATGCCTTTGGCGGCGCGGTGACGCGTAACTACACGATCGCACCCTATCAAAGGTTGGGTGTTGGTGGCGTCAATACCGCCGTGCCACTGAGCGACAATGTCGCCCTGGGCACCAATGCGAGCTTGTTGCCTGTGAGTGTCGTACCGCAGCCGGGCTCACTGGCTGTGGAGTCTCCAGGCGTGTTGAGTTACACATGGAGTCATCTCGACACGCTGCGCTATATTAAGTCCCCCAGTGCAGCGGTAGCGCCGTTTACACCCTCTCTGACCTGGCAGATGAACGCCGTGACGGATGCCGACGGCGTACTCGCGAGTGGCGTGCCGTTGAGTTTTAATCCGAGCATGACCTTTGAAATGCGTTATGGCCGACTGCGCTTGGAAAACGCTTTTGGCCCCGAGATTACGCCTTTAGTCGTGCCACTACAGACGCAGTATTTTAACGGCACCTCGTATGTGCTGAACGCCGCCGACTCCTGTTGGACCTACAACACCAGTGCAGAGGCCGCGGTCTCGGGCAGTCTGACCTCGATTGTGCCAAATTCTCCTCTCGCGGCGACGCTGAGTGGCGGTATGCCGCCAGCGGGTAAGGCTTTGACTTTAGCGGCGCCTGGCTCAGGAAATACCGGAACGGTGAATCTCACTTACAACGTGCCGGACTATCTGAAGTTCGATTGGAATCAGGATGGAGTCGATGATGACAACCCCACGGCGACGGCCACCTTTGGCTTGTATCGTGGGCATGACCGCATTATTTTTTGGCGCGAAGTCGAGAATTAAGGGATGCATAAGCAAGGCATTATGAGAGGATCCCGCGTGATTAACCAAGAGGCCACCGATTTAAACTTAATTTACGGAGCG
The DNA here is from genome assembly GCA_041591755.1 of Oleiphilaceae bacterium. Taxonomy (GTDB): domain Bacteria; phylum Pseudomonadota; class Gammaproteobacteria; order Pseudomonadales; family Oleiphilaceae; genus JBFHRI01. Next base: position 11,037 of record JBFHRI010000027.1, on the reverse strand, counting down.
TGTGCCTGGTGATACGGCGAGCAGGACTATTACTGGTCTTTTTGATTTGCTTACCATCCATGGCAAGGGCGCTGATCACGTTTGAAGGTCGGGTGACTGCACAAGGCAATGGACACTTGGGGACCTTGACACTTCCATCAACTGTTCAGGCCAATGATCTTGTTCTGGTGCAGGTGAGCATTCGCGATATTGCCGGTTCCGACAATATTGTGGCGCCGACGGGATGGGTACAAATTGGTGGTCGACTTAGTACCCGCAATCGCTTGCATGTCTCAACCTTTTATCGCGTTGCCACGGCGAGCGATGCCTCCAGAGCCTTTACGTTCGACTTTGATGGTAATGGTAACCGCCGATATGTGATCGGCGGATCGGTCTTTCGCGGAGTTCAGACCGCCAATCCCATTGTTCGCTCAAGCACCCGAACCGTCGGGCGTTCGACCAGTATCAATGCACCCTCACTCAATGCCAATGCCGCCAATTCTATGCTGGTGGGGCTGTACTCAGTCGGCAACGGCGACATGACGATGACCCCACCGTCAAGCATGACCGAGATCTATGATGTCGAAGAAGACAATACCGCCAATGGCGTGGCGCAAATGGCGGCTTATGAGCTGTTGACCCGAACTGGCGGCACTGGAGCCAGGATCGCGCAGGTGTCTGCGCGATTTGATGGCGGTACCGGGGTATTAGTGGCGCTGCGGGAAGGTGCTGCGCCGCCACGCATCAGCGCGGTCGACGGCGTCTGCGCTAATCTAAGGCGGGTGGTGGTGACCTTCGATCAGAACGTCACTAATGCCAGCGCGCGTAATCGCGCCAACTATCAAGTCACCGCACCTTCGGGCGCCACGATCGCGATCACGAATGCGGTCCGCTCGCCCAATAATGTCGTGACACTGACCCTGGCTTCCAATCTGCTTGACCTGACGCAGTATCGCGTCACGATCAACAACGTGGTCGGCACCAATGGTCTGACCATTCCCACGGGCACGACGGCGACCTTCGCCTTGGCTTGCGGGCTCAACTGTTTTACCGACAACTTTGCGGGGCCGGGTAGTTTAGGCAGCAGTTGGTCAGTGGGTAGCAGTAGCGGTAGCTTTGGTAGCCCTCGCATTGTGAATAATGGGCGCATGCAATTGACCGATCGTTCGGGCTCAGTGGCCACGGTCGCCAATTTGTTGATGCAATTCCCCGGTGCTGCAAATCGAATTGTGGTCGAGTTCGATTATTACGCTTATAACGGTAGTGGGGCGGATGGCGTGGCGGTCACATTCTCGGATGCCACGGTTACCCCGCGTCCAGGAGGCTATGGTGGCTCGCTGGGTTATGCCCAACGCACGGGTATTCCGGGTTTTGCTGGGGGCTGGTTGGGCGTGGGGATCGATGAATATGGCAATTTCTCCAATCCCACCGAAGGCCGTCAGCCATACGCTGGCCCAGGCAGTGCGCCGAACCAGGGGCGGCGTATCGATTCGGTCTCCATTCGCGGTTCCGGCAGCGGTACCACGGGCTACCGCTATCTCGCCGGCACGGCAACCTTGAGTCCAGGCGTGGATCAGGGGGGAAGTACGCCAGCACCGGGGCATCGCTATCGTATCAGCCTGGATCACACTGCTGGAGGTGGCGTCGCCATGGTGAGTGTGGAACGCAACACTGGAACGGGCTACGTCACCTTGATCCCCGCCTTTAATGTTTTCAGCGCCAATCCCTCGCAAGCGGCCGTCCCAGCAAACTGGTTATTGTCTTTTACGGGCTCTACCGGCGGGTCAACCAATATTCATGAGCTTGCTAATTTGCGGGTTTGTACTGCACAACCGATGACTCCGCTGAACTCGGTCGACCATTACCACATCAGCCATAGCGGTAGTGGGGTGACCTGTGAGGCGGAACCGGTGACGGTCACCGCCCACGATATCAATCACAACGCCGTCAATGTCCTCAATAACACCAGCTTGACCATCAGTGCCAGCCCGGCCGTCACTAACATCTCGCCGAATCCCGTAGTGATCCCGGCAGGTAGCAGTTCGGCTGTGTTCTATGTTCAGCAAACGACGCCGCTCTCTGTTATTGATCTGGATGTGCGGGACAGTAGTGGGCGTACCGATTTAGATGGCGTTGCCGACCATGACCCAAGTTTGAGTTTTGCCGCGACAGGTCTGCGCTTCTATGCCGACGGTAATCACAACAGCATCGAGCATCAGCTGTCCGGCAAGTCCAGTGACACGGGTTATCAGGCGCAAACCCTGACGCTGCGTGCAGTGCTCACGAACACGGATACTGGTGCGTGTGAAGCGCGCGTCACAGGGACGCAGAATGTGGGTATTGGATTTGAGTGTCAGAATCCGTTCGCCTGCGGTAGCGCGCTGGACTTTGCGGGTCGCTCCGTTGCCGGTAGCAACGCTGGCAGCGGCGCCATCACCTATACCAATGTGCCGTTAAGCTTCGATGCGACAGGCAGTGCCACATTTAGCATGCTGTACAACCAGTCGGGTTTGTTGCAGTTATTTGCGCGCTTGGCCTTACCCGCTACACCGCCCGATCCAGCGATCGATCTGGTCGGCTACAGCAATCCCTTCGCCGTACGCCCATTTGGCTTTGATATCGATTTCCCGAGCCTGCGCGCCGCGGACTTTGCGGATGATGGCGCATTAAACGGCAGTGCTGGCAATACCAGTTGGGCCGCCAACAGTTCCGGCAGCCCTTTCCAAGCAGCGGGAACGGGCTTTGCGACGCGTGTGCGAGCGGTGCGCTGGCAAGCCAGTGATGATGTCGATGAGGACGGGATTCCAGATCCTGGCGCGAATCTTGGCGATAACGCGGTGGTGACCAACTTTGCCAATCAGACGAGTCCGCAGGGCTTTCAACTCCGGCATGCCTTAGTGGCGCCGGCCGCAGGAGTCAGCGGAACGCTCAACAATGCGACAGTGGCAAGCAGTGCCTTTGCTTCAGGCATTCTCAATCTAACGCCAAGCTATAGTGAAGTCGGGATTATTGACTTAACTGCAGAGTTGGATGGCTATCTCGGTATTGGCGGCTTGAATATTCGTGGCAATGCCCCGAATGTGGGGCGTTTTTACCCGGCCAGTTTCAATGTTGCCGTGAATCCAGGAACGTTTGCAAATGCCTGTGCGGGCGCGAGTCCGTTCACCTATATCGGCCAGCCCTTCAGTTATGGGGCCGTGCCGACCCTGGATATCAGCGCACTTAATGCACTGGGTGCTGTGACGCAGAATTATACGACCAGTGCTTTTCAACGTTTGACGGCCAGTGGGGTCGGTGTGTTGTTTCCGAATGCAGACAGCACGCAGCTGGGGCGTGATGGCAGCACCTTGATGAGCCTGACGTTCACGCCGGATAGTTTGACCTTACCCGCCTTGAGTGTCAGCGCACCGGGAGTGATGCGTTATGCCTTCGCACCGAATGACGTATTCAGTTACGCTAAAAATCTCAATTCGGCCGTCGCGCCTTTTGTCAGCGATCTCGCTATTCGTTTGACGTCGCTCAGCGATGGGGAAGCGAGTGCGCCGGCCTTGCCGCTGGTGCAGCCTTCACCGATTACTCTGCGTTATGGTCGCTGGATGATGCAAAATGCCTTCGGGCCGGAAATCATGACGTTGAGGATGCCCGCGGAGACGCAGTACTTGACGGCGGCGGGCACCTACGTCACCAATAGCGCCGATGGGTGTACCGCGTTGCCCTTATTGAGTTCGAGTAGCGGTACGCCTGCACCTGGCCGAATTGATAACATCGTGGTGGGTGGCGGCAACAGCAATTTTAGCTATAACGCTACCTTGTCGGGAGGCCTCGCTGCCTTTACGTTTACGCCGCCTGGCAGCGGCAACACCGGATCGATTCCTTTGTCGGTCGATCTATCGGGCCTACCTTGGTTGCAGTTTGACTGGGATGGCGATGGCAGTTTGGACGCTCACCCGCCTGTAAATGCCACCTTTGGCCTGTATCGCGGCCACGACCGCATCATTTTTTGGCGTGAAGTCGAAAACTAAACAGGTAAGTTGGTGGTGATTGAGGTGCCGAGTCGCTTATCTGCTGCGGCCGAAATTCACCTGAATCACGTTGTCGAGCGCATCCGGCTCGATACCGCGGGTCTGATCACGGATTGGGGCAGGGGTGTCAATCAGCGCCAGGCATAACTGCTCGAAGGCATCGACGGGTACAAAATATTCTTTTAGGTTGCCGCGTTGGCGCAAAACCTTGTTAACGCGGATGATGCCGTAACTAAACGCAGCAGCCGGATCGACAGGTAGTTTACGACAGCGCAATTCCACTTGTTCGCGCAAATCGGCGGCGACCTGCAGAATATGCTGCTGCACCGACGCGTGCTGGCCCAGTTGAAAACGCACCTGGTGTTGCAAATTCTGCACTTGTGCCATGAGACTTTGCATCGCACTTTCATCGACGTGATAACAAATCGAAAAAACTTCGCGCCACAGGCGTTCTGCGAACAACTCCGGAAACTGATTAAGCTGCGCCCGACTCAAACCACAAAATACCATTGCATAGCGTGTCGACTCTTCCATCGCGATGATGCAGCGGCGTCGGTTGATTAACACCAGGTCAGCGTACCATGCCATTTTCGGCATATAGGTAATATTGTCTTCGGCCGACACGGCCAAAGCCTGCGCGGCTGCACGCGAGAGATTGAATACGATCATGAGTAAGGGCGCTGCCTATGATGTTGTATGTTATGAGTCTAGCGCAGCCTGGCATCTTTTACAGAGCGCGCTGCCTGGGCGCGCGCTCAGAGGGCTAGGATGGGCCTAGTAACGATATTTACCCTGTTCGATTTCCTGCTGTAGTTTTGGCGTCAATTTCACATAGGCGGTGGCTTTGGGTAGCAATACATAAACGGGATCTTCAATCTTCTTCAGGTCGAAGCCTTCTTCTTTCAATGGCGCCTTTTTATGCTTGAAAGTACCGGTCGTATCCATGTCCTTGCGTAAGCGCAGGAAGACCGGAACGGCGTAATGTGGCAGCGCACGATTGAGCTCGCTGACGAGTTTCTCGAAGTCGAACTTATCTGCTGCGCAGTTCAGGCGAATCGATGCCATCCCAGCGCGTCCATTGGTGTTGGGGATTTCCACACCATAGACCACGGTTTCGCTAATGTCCGAAATGGCGTCAAAAATATGTTCGACCTCCGTGGTCGAGACGTTTTCGCCTTTCCAGCGGAACGTGTCGCCCAAACGATCGACAAACTGCGCGTGCTTGAAGCCCATATCACGCATCAAATCGCCCGAGTTGAACCAGGCATCGCCTTGTTTGAACACATTGCGGAAAATGACCTGCTGCGTCTTCGCAGGGTCAGTATAACCATGGAACGGTGTTTTCTCGGTAATCTCACCAATCAATAGGCCGCTTTCACCACGTCCCACGCGGATCATAAAGCCTTTGCTATCGCGAATCGGCATCTCGTTCTCTTTGTCGTATTTCACGATGGCGTAGGGCATGGGAGAAAGGCCGACGGTATTGTCGAAGTTCAGGATGTTGGTGAAACCGATATTGCCTTCGCTGGACGCATAAAACTCCAATACACGCTCGATACCAAAGCGTTTTTTGAAGTTTTTCCAAATCGATGGCCGCAGGCCATTACCCATGATCAGGCGTACCCGATTTTTCGCATCTTGCGGGGTTTCAGGCTGGTCGATCAAATAACGACAGAGCTCGCCGACGTAACCAAATCCCGTCGCGCCATATTGGTTGATTTCTTCCCAAAAGCGGCTGGCGCTGAACTTGCGCGCCATAATTAAGGTGGCACTGCCTGCCAGCACCGAACCCCAGCAAACCGCCATTGCCGTAGCATGATAAAAGGGCAGACAGACATACAGTCGGTCGCTGGTGCGCAAACGTGCAACGCCAATCCCGAAGGTACCGTACGCCTTAATAAAACGACCGTGATTAAAAATCACCGCTTTGGGCATGCCGGTGGTACCCGAGGTGTAGATATAAAACAGCGGGTCTTCGCCGCAAATTCCATGCGTTTGAGAGAGGTTTTGCTCGGGCTGTTTTTCACTTAGTTCGGGTAGGTTGAACCAGTTTTCGGGCGTTTCGCCTGTTTCCCGCAGTGTGTCGGCATCCGCCACAAAGAAGCGCCGGTTTTTGGGGACAACCAGTTCGTCACTGACCTCTTGATAGGCCGCCAGCAACTCTTCTCCGACAATCGCCAGCTTGGGGTTCACCAGATTGATGCTGTGCACCAGCACTTTATCGCGCTGCGAGGTGTTGATCATGGCGCAGACGACCCCGATCTTCGCGCAGGCCGTCACGACAGCTAGCAGTTCCGGCCGGTTTTCCAGCATCACCACCGCACAGTCGCCCTTATTCAAGCCCAACGACAGCAGGTAGTGTGCGATTCGATTGCTCCATCGATTGAATGCGTCATAGCTCAGGGCACGCTCATTCTGCACGATTGCCAAACCTTTTGGGTTCTTGCGAGCGGATTGCTCAACACAGGGGCCGAGACCCACATAGGTCTTGGTTTTGGGCACGTCGGCAATCATCAGGCCGCGGATCATATGAGGAAGACCGGCGCAGAGTTGCGGCAGTTTCAAGACGAATTCGGGGGTGCTGATGCTTTGATTACTCATGGGGGCTCCTGTGTTGATCAACAGAGACAATCATCTCGAGTAGGGCAGCAAGGCACCCGCAAGGACCATTTGTCGCAGCGCTACAAAAAGGCGTGCAAAGCAAGCTAGACACTTAGGTTTGGCGGTTACTTGATAGTGCGGGAAAGACATACCGTAGGGAACGGTGCAGGGCTTTGCCACTCGTTGCTTTCAGTGTAGCCATAAATGGCCAAGTTGATAGTTTTACGAAGGGGTACATGAGGCCCCGCGCGATGGCGGGACCTCGGTGTTGAGAGGGGCCTTAGTCTTCCTGCTCGTCGTCTTCTCCATCACCCATGCCCAGCTCTTTGATTTTTCGGGTCAAGGTATTGCGGCCCCACCCCAGCAGCAGAGACGCATCGCGGCGACGGCCCCCGGTATGGCTCAGCGCGGTCTCGATCATGATGCGCTCGAACTCCGGGACGATGGTGTCGAGAATGGATTTACGCCCCTTCTTCAACTCCTGATCAGCAAACTTGCGCAAAGCATCCTGCCAAGAACTGCCCATGGGTACGGCGTTTTCCTGATCCAACAGTTCCGGTGGCAGGTCACTGATGTGGATCTCCCGGCCACTGGCCATCACCGTGAGCCAGCGACAGGTATTTTCCAGCTGTCGCACATTGCCCGGCCAAGGCATGGCACTCAAATACTCTTCGCTTTCCTTGCGCAGCTCTTTGGGTTCGACCGACAATTCAGCGGCCGCCTTCTTCAGAAAGTAGCGCGTGAGCTTGGGGATATCTTCGCGGCGGTCGCTGAGCTTAGGCAGGTGAATGCGAATCACGTTGAGGCGGTGGAACAAATCCTCACGGAAACTGCCGGCCTGCACCAGTTTTTCAAGGTTCTGATGCGTCGCCGCAATGATTCGCACATCGACTTTGACGGGAGTCGTGCCGCCCACTCGATAAAATTCACCGTCAGCCAAAACGCGCAGCAGGCGCGTTTGCGTATCGGCGGGCATGTCGCCGATTTCATCCAGAAACAGGGTGCCCCCGTTAGCTTGTTCGAAGCGTCCGGTGCGTTGACCGCCGGCGCCGGTAAACGAGCCTTTTTCATGACCAAAGAGTTCAGACTCGATCAAATCTTTGGGAATCGCCGCCATGTTCAGCGCGATAAAAGATTGCTTCGATCGTGGACTGTGCTGATGCAGGGCGCGCGCAACGAGTTCTTTACCGGTACCGGATTCACCGTTGATCAACACGGTGATGTTGGATTGTGATAGACGACCGATCGCCCGAAACACCTCTTGCATGGCAGGGGCTTCGCCAATGATCTCGGTGCTTTCTCGCGGTGTCTCGCTGACCTGGCTTGTGCTGCGGGCACGCTGTTCACGAGCGTGTGCGATGGCGCGCTTAGTCAACGCCACCGCATCATCTAGGTCGAAGGGTTTGGGCAAATATTCAAAGGCCCCGCTTTGATAGGAGGTCACCGCGCTGTCAAGGTCCGAATGCGCCGTCATGATAATGACCGGCACCTCAGGGTGACTGCTATGAATGCGGCCCAGTAGTTCGAGACCATCGATTCCCGGCATGCGAATGTCACTGATAATTGCATCCGGCGTTTGACGTTCCAGGCGTTCGATTAGTCCCTCTCCAGATTCAAATACCGAGATGTTGAACGCTTCTTTTTGCAGAGCCTTTTCAAGGACCCAGCGAATTGAGCGGTCATCATCGATGATCCAGACAGAAGGGTTTGAAGTCATTTACGCAACTCCAGCGGTAGGTAGATAGTGAAAATGGTTTCGCCCGGCTTGCTTTGGCACTCAACCAGGCCCTCGTGTTTTGTAAAAATACTCTGCGTGATCGACAGACCCAGTCCGGTCCCATCAGCGCGCCCACTGATCATCGGATAAAAGATGCTGGGCAGCAGCTCTTTGGCGATGCCGGGGCCGTTATCGATGACTTCGACGCGTGCGACCAAACGATGCCGTGTATGGCCAATCGTAAATTGCCGCATGGAGCGGGTACGAAAACGAATACGCGCCTCTTCGCCTCGCGCGATTTGCTCGGAGAGCGCCTGCAGTGCGTTTTTGGCAATGTTTAAGAATGCCTGCACCAATTGACTCTTGTCGGCAATAATTTCAGGAATACTGGGGTCGTAATCCTTTTCGACTTTGATCCGGGAACCGGCTTCTGCATAGATCAGGGTACAAACGCGTTCCAGAATTTCATGGATGTTGACGGGGGCTAAATTCAAGGCCTTATTTGAGCCCAGCATTCGATCGACCAGGGTGCGCAGACGATCAGACTCTTCCATGATAATACGCGTATATTCGTGCAGTTCTGGGCTAGGCAGTTCCGCCTGCAGAAGCTGCGCGGCACCGCGAATGCCCCCCAAAGGGTTTTTTATTTCGTGCGCCAGACCGCGTACCAGGATCTTCGAGGTCTCTTGGCTCTCCATTAACTGCTCTTCACGGCTGATGCGCAGCAGTCGATCTTTCTGCTGCATTTCGATAATCAACACGTTGCGTCCATCGATACTCGCACTGGATGCGGTGCAGTCCATCAGCAGCAGTTCATTGTTGTGCAGTAAGAACTCGCCTTCGCGCTGGGTGTAGGTGTGGCCAGACTCTAAAATCGTGTGAAACTCCTTGACCAGGGTTTCGTCAATGCGTGCAAACAAGTCAGGGAAGTAGGCTTTCAGGATGCGCCGATAGCTGATCTGCAGCAATATTTCGGCGGCCGGATTCAGGTAGCTGACCTTCAGCTCATGATCCAAAAGAAACACTGCCGTCGACAGGTTCTCCAGAATGCGTTTATGAAATGAGCTGGCAAACATAAGGTTCTTATTGGGCTAGGGATCATTGTTCTGCTGGAGAAGCAAATTCCAAACCAATCTGACAAAGGCGTGCTTCAGTTTGGAACGTGCCCAGGCCGAAAGCGTGCTGAAAGGATGGTTTGTCGGTGTCGTCCGCTTCATTAGTGGTCAGTGCTGCTCGAAGTCTATCCTATGAATTGCCCAGAATCGAAACAAAAAAGCACCATAATGGTGCTTATGATCTTAATTGGTGCGTTAATATTCACTGTCACGCTTCAGCGCTTCACGGTTGGGCGGTGCACGGTAAACGTATTGGCACGACTATCGACCACCTTATTGCGTGCGTCGAGAATCTTCACCGTAAGGGTGTGCGTGCCACGAAACAGTGCGCCAAGCTCAATCGAGGTCGCTTGTGTGGTCGATACCAGTTTGCCGTCGAGCCAGTATTCCAAGCGATGCCCAGAACGCAGGGAGGGGGAGAGCTCGATGCTGGTCGAAACCTGGCCATCTCCCGAATAAAAGGCCGAGTCGGCGGCGGGCTGCGTAATCGTGAACTTGTCATAGTGTTGCGGCTCCGCCATAGGCTCAGGCTTGCTTTGTTGAGCGTCTTTGGGCGGGAGTTTCACCGCCGGGATGGTGGGGACGGGCTCGACCAAAATCACGTCTGCACCTTCAATGGGCGCGTCGCTGTAGGTCACGCTGCCATCGGGGTGTTTAACTTTGTAGACGGTCGTCAAGGCCCAGAGTTGGCTGGCGCCTAACAGCATGCCTAGCCCAAACAGAAAGACGCGCATGGGTGATTGAGGTGTACGGTGCTTCATAAGGTAATGCCCTGTAATGGGGTGACGGAACGACGACGTTTTTGCTGCAAAGGTGCATAGGCTAGGGCCTGTGGAAGTTTCAGATTTGGTTTCTGTTGCCCCTGAAATTCTCACAATCGCGGCGCGAGGAGAGTGGTTTGGTTATTCCAAATGAGCGACGAGCAACAAAGAGTGGGGGATTTCAGGGGCAACCCGGAGGGCCGTCGCTATTTTCCCGCCGATCTTCGTTATCACTCGCTCATTTAGGCCCACTAAACTACTCTCGCTCTGCCTCGACGGACGGAAAAATAGCATAGGCAGAAGCCAAATTTGAAACTTCTACAGGCCCTAGTGTAGTCGGATCCTCTGTGTTTCGGCCAGTCAGCATGGCACTCTGCTTGCGTTGCGCACAACCCCCTCCTGTATTACATTAGCGCCAACTGATGTTCCCGCGATCCGGCCGCGCAGCAGGCTCGGTATACAATGACAACCACAATCCGCGTGAGTTCTGTTTTGACGTCCGAACCTTCGTCCTCTTCAACGCAGTTATCCTCAGATCCGGTCATTCCGAGCGCTCCGGGCTTTCGTGCGTGGTTAGCCGAGGCCGTTTGGCGCATGCGTTCACTGTACCGCGATGTTTTGCTGGCCTCCTTACTACTTAATCTGTTTGTGCTGGCCAGCCCGCTTTACATTATGAATGTGTATGATCGGGTGATACCCAATCAGGCGAAAGAAAGTCTGTGGGTATTGACCATTGGTTTGGCGCTGGTGCTTCTGTTCGATTTACTGATTCGTAGTGCAAGGCATCATTTTATCGAAGTGGCAGGACGAGAGCTGGAACGCACGCTGTCAACCCGCCTGTT
>JBFHRI010000026.1:0-18186 GCA_041591755.1 Oleiphilaceae bacterium | reverse complement strand
CCGAGAAGCGCAGCAGCGAAGGAAAGGTCAAGCGAGGATCACTGCGCCAGACAAAGCCCCCTTCGACTGCACGAATACCGCGCGCGACCAGCAGAGAGGCTGCATCATAGCCGACCTTGCCGACACCGGCCATGCGCGCTCGAATGGCGAGCTCTTTTTGCTCGAACACTTTGAGTGGCTTGATCGGCTCCATGACTTTGATGACGGCCTTACGCCACTGCGCCAGAACTTGCTCGCTGCGATCGCTGTATGGACCGAGACTGTCCAACATCACCAGACGCGAGACACGCTCGGGCATCGCTGCCGCCAACAAAGCACAGACCACGCCTCCCAAAGAGTGGCCCAGTAGCGTCACCGCCTGATTGGGTGCCACTTGATCCATAAACGCCAATACATCGGGTATATAATCCATCAAATGGTAATCGGCGCTGGGTGCTCGATGCTCACTCAGCCCGTGCCCCGGAAGATCCAGCGCATAAAAGCGCTCCGCAAGACTTAGGTGCGCCGCCAGGGGCACAAATGATGCCGCATTATCCAACCAACCATGAATCGCGATCACCACACCTTTTGACTCGCGCTCTGCCCCCTTCTCAATAGATTTTAAGCCCGCCAGACGCAAGCGTCGGGTCATCTGCTCAAACTCTTCCAAGATTAAGGTCATCAGTTGGGCAGCCCAAACAAACGATTAAAGTTATCACGCGTGACCTGAGCCACTTCTTCAATTGATATATCGCGCAATTGCGCAATGAATCGCGCCACTTCAGGCACGTACTTTGGTTCGTTAGGTTTACCGCGGTACGGCACGGGCGCCAGGTAGGGCGAGTCGGTTTCAATCAACATGCGTTCCATGGGGATTTGTTTGGCCACTGCTTGCAGTTCTACTGCATTGCGAAAGGTCACGATACCCGAGAAGGAAATGTAAAAATTGAGATCAATCGCGCGCAACGCCATATCGAGATCTTCAGTGAAACAATGTAGCACTCCGCCAACATCTGGGTCTGAATGCGCCTGGATCAGTGCCAGCGTTTGCTCTTTTGCATCCCGCGTATGCACAATGACCGGCTTTCGCGTCTCACGCGCAGCATCCAGATGCAGCCGAAAACGACGCGACTGCAGCGCCATCTGATCTTGGCCATAGTATGCATCCAGGCCAGTTTCGCCAATCGCAATCACTTTGGGGTGCTGCGCCAAGCGCAGCAAGATATCAAGGTCGGGCTCGCGCCCTTCATAACTGGTAGGATGAACACCCACCGAGGCGAAGATATCGGGATGCTTTTCAGCTATCGCGAGCACCTGGTCGATGTGCTCCAGGTCAATCGCCACGCAAAGCATGCGTGATACGCCCTTGTCGCGCGCAGCCTGAAGCGCCGCTTCCAGAGAATTATCGTAGGGGGCCAGTTTAAGCCGATCGAGATGACAGTGAGAATCTACAAACATTAGACAACGCGTTTAGACGGCCTGACGGCCCTACATACTATGCGTTGGGCGATCCGAATTCAACGAACCCGCCAAGTAGGTTTCAATCTTATTTTTCGCGGTTTCATCATCGCCATTGAACTGTACCCCGATGCCCGCAGCACGATTGCCTTGCGCTCCCTTGGGTGTAATCCAGACGACCTTGCCGGCCACGGGTATTTTTTCGGGCTCATCCATTAAATTGAGCAACAAGAACACTTCATCACCCAACTGGTAGGTCTTGGCCGTGGGAATAAACAGGCCGCCGTGTTTGATAAACGGCATATAGGCAGCGTAAAGCACTGCCTTGTCCTTGATAGTGAGCGTCAAGATACCACTACGGGCACCGATTCCTGCCGACATTGATAACAACCCTTGTATGAGTAAGGTAGCTAAAAACTATAGGAAAAACAGCGAGAAGTCTACGTTCGTACAGACTAGGCATCGCTGCGATGTGTTTAGTATAGGGCATGGATCAAAGGCCGTAGCCTTTTCTGGCCAGCCCGCTTAGCGTAACAAGCCCTGCCACCTCATTAAAACCACCTCAAACAGCAAAGCCGGGTTTGGGTTACTTGATCCGATAAGCAAGGCGTATTGCTGTCGCAGACAATCCAACAGATCAAACAAGCTCTCAGGACTGGCCTTACGGGCCAAGTAATCGAACATTCTTTCTTCCGGCTCGGCAAAATTCAGGGCCTGATGGCGAATAATCCGCGACAACCAGTTCTGCAACCACTCCATGCGCGCCTGGGCCCGCTCGTCGGCCCAGACTTCAGCAATTTCGGAGATCGCCACAGTGCCCTTCAACACGGCGCCCAATTGCTCTTGCATGGACCGACCTACCTCATGCGCGTTGGACTCAAACATCTGCAGCGCACGCAGCGGCGCGCCTCCAGCCAAGTTCAACAACTGCACCAAGTCCTTATGGTCGAGTCCTTGAGACGATGTATCGGCCTCTTGCTCCAACCACGCGACACTTTCACTCCGTGTAGGCAACGCCAAATCAAGCACTTGGCAGCGTGAACGAATCGTGGGCAAGATCCGACCAGAAGCGTGTGCAATGAGAATCAGTAAGGCATTTCCGGGCGGTTCTTCCAGGGTTTTCAGAAGCGCATTCGCAGCACTGATGCTCATATCTTCTGCCGGCATCAGCAAGGCTATTTTGCGACCGCCCTGCAGGCTAGATTGACTAAAAAAATGGACCAACTGGCGAATCACATCGACTTTAAGCGCTGCACCCGGCTTCTCGGGTTCGATGTATTGGAAGTCACTATGCGTGCCCGCTGCCAATAAGCGACATTGCTTACACTGCTGGCATGCCGCACCCTCCTGCAAAGCTTCGCAGACTAAAGACGCCACCAGCTGCATGCATAACCGAGCCTTACCAATTCCTGCGGGACCGCACACCATCAGGGCATGCGGCAAACACGCCTCAACGTGCTGCTGCTGCAACCGCCGCCAAGGCTCGGTTTGCCAGGGTAAAATTGGCTCAAACTGGTATTCTTTCGCTTCAACTTCGGTACTCATGACGCTCCAAATGTTCCATGGCGCGCTGCGCCAGTTGGGCCAACCTCGGCTTTTGTTCGCGTTGTAAACGTGCCACGTAGGCGCGAGGCGTTTCCGCCGCCGATCGCGGCGCTCCCAAGCGCGCCAGAATCCAGCACCACAACAGATATCTGCGCGCGTGGTATGAGCTCATCGTCCGCTGCGTACGAGACAGGTACCAATACAACACGCCCATCACCCCCAGGAGGAGCCCCAGAAAAATGAACCCCAAATGCTTGAAGCCCGTGGCGCCATAAAGCGCCGAAACCAAGGACTCCTGCTGGCTGGGATTATAATTGACAACCCACTTTTGCCATTGATAATTCAACTCGTCCATGCGCAGGCGTATCCAGCCCAAGGTGCTATAGCGATGCGCGGCAGAAGCAAAGGGATTGTCCGCCAAAAAACTACCCTCTTCCCGCATCGCAGCTTCCAAGCCATAACGAATTCTATCCGGAGCAATCATCGCAGTCGGATCCAACTGCAACCAACCCAAACCCGCGACATAGGCTTCGACCCAGGCGTGGGCATCGTATTGACGCACGATAAAATAGCCCCCGTCCTGATTGTATTCGCCTCCCTGATAACCCAATACCACCCGCGCAGGAATTCCAGCCAAACGCAGCATAAAGGCCAGGCTACCCGCATAGTGCGAACAGAATCCTCTGCGTGACTCGAACATAAAATCATCGACAAAATCCTGCCCCAAAGCCGGCGGCTGGAGCGTATAAAAAAAATGCTCTTGCGCAAAATGTTGCATTAGATTCTTTACAAAGTTGAATGCGCTACCACTGTGGCGTGACAATTCGCTGACAAACTCGCGCGTTTTCGGATTACCGCGTCGCGGCACTTGAAGATCTTGGTAGAATCGCGGGGAAGCGCCTGTCCGAGCAACATCAGGCAGCCACTGAATACCCGCTAGATTCAACTCAGTGCGCGCCGAAGACAAGGGGGGCTCGATGCGTTGCAGCAGGTATCGAGTGGGCTGAATCGCCTCGGTATCGAGCTCAATCAGCCCCATATCGGCCTGTCGAATATTAGAACTTGCCGGCACCGAACCCGCTAGTCCGAAGGCCCAGAACTGAAAATGCGATTCCAGCATGATCTCGTAGGTGTCCTCACCCGGCGTTCGGGTAAAGCGCCCCGTATCAATTCGTTCCGCCCCCGAAAATTGGCGACTGCTGGAGCGTGTCCAGGTCTTGCCATCAAACTGATCTAAGACGAATCCGCGCCAGTACAGCTGTTCCTTTTGCGGTTGCGAAACACTATGAAAGGCCGCTCGAAACGCCCGCTCGGCCGACTGACTTAAAGAAATGATATCTCCCGGTGACATCGAGTCGCTCAAGCCACTTCGCGCCTGCGATGTCTTGACTGGAATACTCCAGAGCGGATCGATGCGAGGGAAAAACAGATAACACACAATCACCATGGGCAAGGCCACAACAAATAAGCGCAGCAAGGCCCACCAGGCAACACCCATGTCTTGCCCTTGGCCACCATAGATACGCATCAAGCAATACAAACTCAACAATACGATGGCAAGTTGCAAGAGGGTATGTAGGAAGGATTGCACGAACAGGAAGGAAACGGCGCTGGCATAAATCGACACGAACACCAAGGCCATCAAATCCCTCACCGTGCGCAGCTCAAACAGCTTGAAGGTTGCCGCAAGCATCAAAAAAGCACCGGCCATTTCTACCGAAAAATTACGTCGGTAAAAAAGGAAGAACGCGCCGAGGCCAATCGCGATCAAGAGATATCGGGGTAGCGCTGGCAGAGGCTTAACATAAACAGCCAGCATGCCGAAACCACCTAATACCAACAAGTAAGCGGTGGGCTGATAGGTGCCGTGCGAAATTAAATGGGCAAGCAGCAGGAGAACCAGAGGAAGGCGACCTGTCAGCGCGATTACGGGTTGAGATAAAGCCGTCGTCATAAGCACTCGAGAAGACTCGTTCGCTGGTACTCTAGTGCAGCGACACCCTTAGGGCAATCCCGAAGACCGAACAAGAGGGAAGATCGCTTTAACAGCGCTTGCAGGTTCAATGGCGCGAGAAGGGGTCTTATTCGTGCGCCGAAATCACGAGAGACGTATTATGCACCACTAAATCGGTGTAATAGACCTCGCCAATACTGATGTTTTGACGACCAAAAGAAATGTGGGGCAAGTCCCAGTCCATTCGGGCATTGATCTCGTAGATGGCCACGCCGTTGTTGTCTTTCATTTTGGCCATGTTAGACGCCAACATATCATCCAGCGTGTGCAGCACTTCGCGCGCGGCGGCGGTCTTGCTCTCAAACGTGGCAAAGCCAAAGCTACCTTCGGTATCGGCACCACGCTCATTGTGGATGCGCATATCCTTGATGACCAGCATGCTGCTGGTGACAGAGTTATTCAACCAATGGTTGCCCGATTGATTAGTGTTCTCAACATCCAAGTCCTCGACACGGAACGCCACATTGAAACCCATCCAAGAGTCACCCAGCTTGATAGCCTTGGGCTGCGTGCCCAAGGGTGCTGTGTCGTGAAAACCATTCCCCCGATTCTTGTAGACGAGGTCAAGATAGCCCAAATAGGCTTGCATCGAAAAATTTCTGGTCCAGACGGTTTCGGTCGCCTTGTCCGAACTTCTCAAACCGAATTCGCGCTCTTGGTAATGAAAGTCGATGGCATCTTTGAACTTTCTCAGATTATCGGTGGGGTCTACCAACCAGTTCGACAGGTCGTTTCGATCCAGGCCAAAGTCCTGGCTGGTCACGTGAATGACCAGGTCGCCATCCTCATAGGCCTTACCAAAATCCCCACCACCTTGATCATACTGCGCCTTGGCCCACATCACATCCGGATCGGTCGGATCCATCACGCCTCTGGAGGCCAATTCGGCAATATCCGAAAAGCCCGTGTGAAGGACCTCACCTGCACCGGCGACATCCACGGTCGCTCGAATATTATCGACGTAATCTGTATTGATACCGCTAAAAGACAAATCCCGCCAGAACATCGAACCGCCATCGACGTATTCAAACTCCGCCATGGTCCACTTTGTTTCCAGATCGATGGTCAGGCCAGCTTGCGCCGTCACCTCACCCAAAGCAGACTCCGACAGCAGCTTCAATTCCGCCGCCACATTGGCACTCCCAAATACCATCGAAGCGGCAAGCGCCTGCGCAAGACCGGATAACCGGAGTCTCGATGGCACAGGAACCATTCGCGTAAAGGAGCTTGGATGGCAAGGTACGGAATACATGTGATCCACTCATTATTGTCGAGCAGGCACGTCCTAACGACGGAACCAGCGTTTTGGCAGACGTTACCATCTCGCTCCATGAACAACAATTAACCGTCGCTCTCAAGCCGCCAAAGCGTGAACGAGCACACACTTTAATTTTTTCTCAGCCGGGTAAACCCGATTCGAGACACCTTACACAGATTTTCGCAAAAAAATTCCGCTTTAGTATGTTTACTCTAATTTTTCACCTTAACATTGGCTCCAAGATCACGTTCAGATCCCTTCTTTTTATCGCTAGCAAGTTAGCTAGAGTGGACTTTGCCCTCACTTGTTGAGGGCTTTTTTTTGCCTGCGAAATAAACGCTGTCTGTTTTGTTTTTCGGGGATTGGCCTTATATTGGCTCGCCCAAGCATTAACCTCTAATACCCTCATCTGTCCGTACGGAGCGACATCGTGGATTTTCTAAACGAATATGGCATTTTTCTCGCCAAAGTCATTACCGTGGCACTTATCGTTCTGTTTGTGATCGCCGCAGCCAGCGCGGGTAAGTTACGCAAGCATGACAATAAAGAGCTGCATATTGAGAAACTGAACGACCAGCTCAACAACACCACCGCGATGGTACAAGAGCACGTGTTAGACAAGGCTCAGCTGAAGGCCCTGCGTAAGGAAGAAAAGAAAAAGCATAAAGCCGCTGAAAAATCCGGCAGCGATGGCGAAAAGCCTCGAGTCTTCGTGCTTTCGTTTGACGGGGATATTCGCGCATCCTGCTTAAACACCTTCCGCGAAGGCGTAACGGCCGTATTACAAATTGCGGATCCGGCGCGCGATGAAATCGTTGTTAAACTGGAAAGCCCGGGCGGCATGGTGCATGCGTATGGCCTCGCTGCGGCGCAGCTCGATCGTATTCGCCAACGCAAGATTAAACTCACGGCCTGCGTGGACAAGGTAGCAGCCAGCGGCGGCTATATGATGGCCTGCGTTGCCGATCGTATCGTCGCCTCCCCTTTCGCGATTCTGGGCAGCATCGGGGTCGTCGCCCAGCTCCCCAATTTTCATCGCTTACTCAAGAAAAACGATATTGACGTCGAAATTCTGACAGCGGGAGAGTTCAAGCGAACCCTGACCATGTTTGGTGAGAACACAGAAAAGGCCCGCGAAAAGTTTCTGCACGACCTGCAAGACACCCACGAGCTGTTTAAACACTATGTGGCAGAGCGCCGCCCCAGCGTAGACATCCAGAAAGTGGCCAATGGCGACATTTGGTTCGGTACTCGCGCCATGGAGGTGTCTCTGGCAGATGAGTTAATGACCTCTGACGAATACCTGTGCCGCGCCTGTGAAAGCGCCGACGTGTTTAATGTGGAAGTGAAAGAAAAGAAAAACCTGGCCGACCGCCTCGGCCTGGCGGTCAGCCATGGCGTCGAGACTGCTGTCACACGACTACTGAGCCAGCTCGACATTAGTCGGCATTTGCGCTAACGCGCAGTAGTTAGGGCGCCGACACGGGCGCCCTAATCAGCCTAGGGATTTAGACCTCCTTATAGAGTTCGCCGCCCTCTTCCACAAACCGCTGTGACATTTCCGCCATGCCTTTCTCCTGCTCCTGCTGTGCCGCATAGTCGCGTACATCTTGCGAGATTTTCATCGAGCAGAACTTGGGGCCGCACATGGAGCAAAAATGCGCCAACTTGGCCGACTCTTTGGGCAATGTCTCGTCGTGATAAGCCCGCGCAGTATCAGGGTCAAGCGCGAGATTGAACTGATCTTCCCAGCGAAACTCGAAGCGCGCCTTGCTCATCGCATTATCGTGCAATTGCGCACCAGGATGTCCTTTGGCCAAGTCCGCCGCGTGCGCCGCAATCTTGTAGGCAATTAAACCCTGCTTAACGTCCTCTTTGTTGGGCAGACCCAAATGCTCCTTCGGCGTTACATAACACAACATGGCACAGCCGTACCAGCCGATCATCGCGGCCCCGATGCCGGAGGTAAAATGGTCGTAGCCCGGCGCGATATCGGTCGTCAAGGGGCCGAGCGTATAGAACGGTGCTTCATGGCAATGTTTGAGCTGTTCTTCCATGTTTTCTTTGATCAGATGCATCGGCACATGGCCCGGCCCCTCAATAAAGGTTTGTACATCATGCTTCCAAGCGATCTGGGTCAATTCACCCAAAGTACGCAGTTCAGAAAATTGTGCTTCGTCGTTGGCATCCGCAATGGAGCCAGGGCGCAATCCATCACCCAAGGAGAAACACACATCATAAGATTTCATGATTTCACAGATTTCCTCAAAGTGCGTGTAGAGGAAATTCTCTTTATGATGGGCCAGGCACCATTTCGCCATAATGGAGCCACCGCGACTCACGATTCCGGTCACCCGCTTGGCGGTCATCGGAACATAACGTAACAGCACGCCGGCATGGATCGTAAAATAGTCGACGCCCTGCTCCGCCTGCTCAATTAAAGTATCGCGAAACAACTCCCAAGTCAGATCCTCAGCAATGCCTCCGCATTTCTCCAGAGCCTGGTAAATAGGTACGGTCCCAATCGGCACCGAAGAATTTCGAATGATCCACTCACGAGTTTCATGAATATTCGGCCCGGTCGACAAGTCCATGACGGTATCGGCGCCCCAGCGGGTTGCCCATACCAGTTTTTCGACTTCTTCCTGAATCGATGAAGTCAATGCTGAGTTGCCGATATTGGCGTTGACCTTGGTGCGAAAATTACGACCAATGATCATGGGCTCCGATTCGGGGTGGTTAATATTGCAAGGGATCACCGCGCGGCCTCGCGCCACTTCCTGCCGCACGAATTCCGGCGTAATAATTTTAGGAATATTGGCCCCAAAGCACATACCGGGATGCTGCGCCGCCATCGCCTCGTCCATTTGTGCTTCGGACAGGGCCAGGTTTTCGCGAATCGCAATGTATTCCATCTCGGGCGTGATAATGCCTTGACGTGCATAATGCATCTGCGACACGTTCTTGCCCGCCTGCGCTTTACGCGGGGCGCGCCGATATTCAAAACGAAACGCTTCCAAGGCCAGGTTACGGTCCCGAGTACGCGTAAAATCAGAACTAAACCCTTCCAGCCATTGTGTATCGTTTCGCTGATCTATCCAGGGCTGGCGCAATGGCTGCAAGCCTTTACGTACATCGATGTTGACCTGCGGATCGGTGTAGGGGCCTGAAGTGTCGTATACCCGTACTGGCGGGTTGTTCTCGATAATCCCATCATGCCGGTTCGTTGGCGTTAGAGCGATCTCACGCATGGCGACGCGAAGGTCATCCCGGGAACCCTGCACATATATTTTTTGCGACGCGGGGAAAGGTTTACGAGAAAGCTCGTTCACCGCACTTAAATTATCGAGATTGGCATTACGCGTAGAAGCCATGGGGCACTCCAGAGATTGAGACTTGGACAGTCAGAGTGCAAAGAGGAAGAAAGGCGAAAAACAGCGACTTCTCGTTCCCTACGCTGGAATTAACCAAACAGGTTCAACGGGTCCCGCGTATAACACGGTCTCAGCACTGCTCGCACCCCGACAAGATCGGGTGATTGTAGGTAGATGGCAGCAGGAACGCAAATTAGGCCACATTAAACAAAGCCAAGCGTTGAACAAAAACCCCACACACCCCCTACTCGTCTACACTTAAATCAGATCAGTCAAAAGGTTTCGATTCGAAATAATGCATGCGGATAATAAATATGCCGTGATTCTCACCGGCGGCGGCGCTCGCGCCGCTTATCAGGTGGGTGTGTTGAAGGCTATTAGCCATGTCTTGCCAGATGACTGGAATCCCTTTCGTATTATTTGCGGCACGTCCGCCGGAGCGATCAATGCGGTGGCCTTGGCCAGTGCCGGCGACCACTTTGATGACTCCGTCAAACGCACTGAGCAATTGTGGCGGGCCCTGCATGTGGATGCCGTGTTTCGTGCTGATTTATGGGGTATTGTGCGCTGTCTCTACCATTGGGCCAAAGCCTTCTCCAAAGGCGGCATCGAGGGCGACCACCCGGTTTCACTGCTGGACAATGCCCCGCTGGGCGAGTTATTGCAGCGTGAAATCGACTTCGAACGCATCAATCTAGCCATTGAACGTGACTACATCGAAGCACTAAGCATCACCGCTTGCGGCTATACCACAGGCGACAGCGTAAGTTTTTTTCAGGCCGCATCGCACGTCAAAGGCTGGCGCCGCGTCAAACGCGTGGGTATTCCCTGTCAGCTGGACCTGCGCCATATACTCGCTTCGGCGGCCATCCCGACAATATTTTCGCCGGTGAAAATTAATCGGGAATATTTTGGTGACGGAGCCATTCGACAGCTCGCGCCGATGAGCCCTGCCTTGCATCTGGGCGCCGATCATATTTTGGTCGTTGGCGTCAGCGCTAATACGACGACTTACACCGAGCGCGAACTAACAGAAAAGCCACCTAGCATTGCACAGATTGTGGGCCATCTCTTTAATAGCATTTTTCTCGACAGTCTAGAGGCGGATGTAGAACACATGAACCGCGTTAATGCGCTATTGGAAGGCAAACAGTTTTCAGAAAGTCGCAATCATGTGCTGAAGCCGATAAAAACTCTACATATTGCACCCAGCCAGCCGATTGATCAGCTCGCATCTAAACACATTCCTGATTTACCCAAAAATGTGCGCAGACTTTTTGGCGCCATAGGCGCAGGACCGCAAGGCGGTGGCAGCATGGCCAGTTATTTATTGTTCGAGGGGGCATTCTGTGGCGAGTTGATTGACTTGGGCTACAGCGACGGCCTCAATCAGGCGGATGCGATCCTGGAATTCTTCGAGGACTATCGTCCACCAGATTCATAATATAGAGCACACGACAGGAACTCGCATGCGTCCCTACGGGGTCACACTGCATGTAAGTTTACTCGCTAGACTCCGAGTCCGCCCCTGAGTGATTCTCATAAGATCCATAGGGCTCTTGTTCAGCGCCCATATGCAGTGATTCATAGGGCACATCGTAACTACGGTCATAGGCCTCCGCTGAGGCATCGTCAACTTCCGAGGCAGGCGCTAGATGCTCCATACACAATGCAACATAAGATTCAAATTCAGCCCCTTCTAACTGGGCGATATTGGCCTCCTGTGTACATATTTCTACGGCCTCAATGCTCGCCTGCGCGTTAGAAATTGAGAAAACCCCTGTCAGCAACAAACCTAAAACTAGTCGCGTGGCAGTACCCATGTTCAACCCCATCCTGTTAAGTAAGCATCAAAACGTTAGATAAAACGTTATGCACCAGCATAATTAAAAAAACATGTCCGCTCAATATTTGAACTCTTGCATAGCCGTGGCATACTCTGTTCTGGCAGCAAAATAACAAGATCGAGCCAAATAAGCCGAGCAGTTTTTGCATGTCGTTTAGCTAGTAACAAACGACAACACGGCAAACCGCGCGCAATCGCGGGACGGAGGTTTTGGTATGTGCGCCGAGGCATTCGTCTTTATCGACATTCCTCACGCGCACAACATCACAACGCCTTCAGTAGAATGCCACTAGGTATTCGACAGAAGTATCCGCCAGACGTGTTGCCTAATTCTTAATTCGTGATTAACGAAAAACTGAGGATTGGCAGATGTTAGAAAACAACAATAAAACCCTTAAAAACACTCTCTTATTACTTTTTACCCTGCTCTTCTCGGCGGCCTCGTTCGCCGGTCTAGATTACGGCCTCTATTGGTTTGATAGCAACAATAACTCAGCTAAAGGCGTGAGCAGTTCCGGCACCAAGCTGAGTGTCAGTACCAGTTTCTATGATTCCTCCAAGAAAACCGTGATCTACTTCCACGGCTGGCAAAAGGATAACGGCAAAGATACCTCAAAACGCGAGACCTTCTATTGGGATCGAACCGGCCAAAAGACACTACAATCCTGGAAGTCTGCCGGTTGGAACGTCGGGATCTTTTATTGGAACCAGTTTGCCGATGAACCCGAGGTAAAAGACGCCGAAGCCAAGCTTTGGTCGATCAATGGACCCAAAGGCATGCGTTATCGCGATCCCAATGGCGCTTACTACGTCAATACATCAATTAACAAAGACATCGGCACCATCGCCTACGAACACATCAAAGTCGCCCTGGCTGGTAACAGCTCACAGCATGTGAGATTTGCCGGTCACTCTTTGGGCAACCAACTGGCTACACGCGTGGCCAAGCTACTCTCCGATAATGCCTCTGCTGGTGGTACCAGCGTTGGCACGGTCCCCAAGCGCTTAGAACTGCTTGACCCCTTCTGGTCGAAGGATGGCAAGAGCTTTCTGGGCGGTAAATGGACCGGAGAAGTCTGTCGCGAGTATGTCTCAAATCTGAAATCAGTTCGCGGAATCAAGGTCACCCGATACGACTCCTCGCCCATTAATGATCTGTGGATTGGTGATCACAACACGCCCATGAACAGCATGGTGGCGCGTCAGGACCTACGGTTTTGGTATATCGGCAGCGTGACCAATGTGACCCCCGGCGTCATTTCAGCCAAGCATGTTGAAGCGCGCCACTGGTACTTTGCCTCGCACGGCACCGCAGCGCCTGAGGAAGTCACGATTAACTGGTTGAATCAACGCAAAACAACCGGCAAGGTTGCCGCCAGTGCTGCGACCTCAGACACGCGTATCGGTGAAATGATGAGCGCAAACTATCATTGGGATCAGGTAGAGGGTCGTCAAACTACAGACCCCGCTGATGATCAATTCGAGCGCAAAGACGGCAAATAACGCTTACCCTGCCTACCCTACCAACCATGATGGTTGGTAGGGCTTACAGCGCCCGCTGATAACGCGCGTGCAAGATACCGACACGCTCGACGTAGGTGCGGGTTTCTTCATAAGGCGGAATGTCGCCAAAGCGTTTGACGGCATTGGGGCCCGCGTTATACGCGGCCGTGGCCAAGCGCAGGTCACCATTGAACATGCGCAAGAGCTGCGCTAAATATTTCGAGCCACCGCGAATATTCTCATCGGTATCGAAAGCATTACTGACACCAAGGTCCTTGGCGGTCCCCGGCATCAACTGCATCAAGCCCTGCGCGCCCTGTGGCGACAAGGCTTTAGGATTAAAACCAGATTCGGCATGGATGATGGCCCGCACAAAGGCGGGATCAAGAGAAAAGCTTTGCGCTACCGTATCCACCTGCGTCCGGTAAGCCGATAAATTCAGCGGGATCTGATGCCAATCAACTTTCGAACCTGGATTACAGGCAAAACACGCAAACTTAATCACTTCCAGCTCAGTGCCGGCGGCGGGTCTTGCATCCGAAAATGAAACCACGCCATCAATCTGTTGATACTTGTAGACGGTGTAGTCTGAACGTCGACTGAGCACCGGCTTGGCAACACTCGATTTGCGCGACAATCCTTCATCGGTGTACTCGACACGCCCATCCGGATGGACAATTTTCCGATAGCCTTCGCTGGCGCCAACGGCCCAGGCGCTCACCAGACATACCAGGAAAAATAAAGCGCGGCCGCAACTGCCGAGTTTGAGCTCTACCTTGCAATGCACCCTGAGATTCCTCGTGACCGCTGGGGGAAAACATATTTACACTGCGCTAAGTGTAGCGCTTTTTAGATAGATGAGGGCTTGCGATAGAGAACTTGTGATGCAGTACATTTTCTCCGACTGCCCGCAAAACCAGGATATAGGACGGACTATATGTATGCCGCAAAATGACTACCAAGGCTTCTTAGAGGCGATGCACCGCCGGGGCGTGACCGACATCGCGCGCTACATACCTGCGAGCGAGGTGGCGAGCAACGCGATCAAAGCTCGGCAGGTGTTGCTTCATCCTGGCAGCGCGAACCAACAGCTGTTCCTGATTCGCAGCGGGCTATGCAAAATCGTTTATAGTAACGAGGACGGCAAAGAGTTTATTCGGGCCTTTCTCAATGAAGACATGTTTTATGTAGCCTATCGTAGCTTTCTCACCGGGCGTCCAACGGATTGCCGGGTCGAGGCCATTGAAGACAGCGAGGTCCTCAGCGTCCCCTTTCATCGTCTATATAGCGCCTTAGACTTGTCTCTCTCTTTGAATCGGGCGTGGCGGACCTACATGGAGCAGCATTTTATTCGGCATGAGAGGCGCGAGCTATCTCTGTTGAGTAGCACTGCAACCGAGCGTTACCAACAGTTCCTGCAAGACTATTCGGCACTGGAATCACGCTTACCCCAACATTTGATCGCTGCCTACCTGGGCATTACCGAGCAATCCCTATCCCGCCTGCGCAAAACTTTGCGCGACGACGATACGTCTTAACCTATGTTAATGCACTAGGCTCTCATGCAACCTATCCTGCTGCGCTATCTATAGCCGATATCTATGGGCGAAATGTTAGGAGCGTACACGATGTGGCAAGATCTTACTTTTACCTCATGTACCGGTCATCGGTGCCAGGCCTATCTAAAAGTCACCAGCCCAGCCCACGCTCACCGCCAGGGCTGTGTAGTATTCCTGCATGGCTGGGGCGATCACGCGGGGCGTTATCTGGACTCAGCATCCTGTTTGGTCGACGCGGGGTTTGACGTACTGATCCCGGATTTTTCCGGACACGGACGCTCTGACGGTCCACGTGCCCGCATCGATGACTTTCAACATCTGATCCAGGATCTCCATGCGCTGATCACGCAAACACCCTGCACACAACAGACGCCGCCAATATTGTGCGGGCACAGCATGGGCGGCTGCTTGGCGTTCCATTTTGCTGTCCGCTACCCTTCATTAGTGCAAGGCGTGATATTCAATAGTGCCGCACTCACTGTCAATCCGACGATTCCGCGCTGGAAACGCGCGTTGTCGCTCCTGCTGGGCGGTTTGGCTCCACATTTAAAGCTGGCCTATCTGAAACATGATTGGATGATGAGCTCTCTAGCAGAGGAAAGATATCGTTATAACAAGGATGCGTTGATCTATCATGGCAGAATTGAAGCCGGCAGTGGTCGGCAACTACTCCTCGCCAACCAGTGGGTCACCCAGCATATGCACGCCCTCAAGACGCCATTCTTGGCCTTGCAGAGCGATCAGGATGTGCTCGTGAACCCGCTTGGGCCGAGACTGTTGCTCCAACAAACGAGCCATCCGTTGAATAGTCTGGTCAAGCTGAATCAGGGTCGGCACGACTTGTTGCATGATGTATCACGCGATCGTGCCCTCGCGGTAATACTAGAATGGCTGAGAGAATTGAATGCGCGATGCCGGCAACTAAGTCAGGCCTGCACAGGTTGAAGTCACGCAGAGACACGTACGAACTTGCCCCACACGAACGGCTCCAGATAACCCGAGTGCGATCCGCCCGATCTCTCTATCGGCGTCGAGAGTATCAGGCTTCACTCGGGCGTTGGCGCACTCAGGTCAGTAGCTTGTCGAAGGCGATCATAAGCCTTGGCCGCCGTGAGCTCCGCTGCTGTAAAATGCTGGCGGAACAGCGCATCGATCTGACGCTGTTTTTCAGCCTGATCAAGCGCTGCCTCGTCAATCACCAAGCGTTCCTCAAAGAAAGCCTCGTACTTACGCTCCCACCAGAGTTCAACATCACGTAGCTGCTGATAATGGGCGGCAGTCCGAGGGCTATCATATTCCGAGAGATAGGCAGAGATCATGGCATCACTTTCTCCGGCCTGCCGCAAATAATCAATATCAACAGATATTCCACTTTCCTGCGAAGACCCCTGCGGCGTGTCTGAGGCATAGAGTTCTTTATATAAGGACTCGCCCAGGACCCTGCGACGCAACTCTATACGCTGCTCTTCCTGCGCAATACTCTGTGTCATCGAGAGCGGGACAGTTTGAGCATCAAACTGTTGTGATTCCAACTCCCGCAACTCATATAGACGCTCAACAACCGCGAGGACGTGGTGCGCTACGTCTTCATCCAGGACTTCATTGAGCTGCAGTCGCAATGCCTGCCATTGCTCCGCATCAAGATTTGACGGCAACCGCTCAATAAAAAAGGTCAGGGCTGATCGGGTCGCATCGGACCAGCGAAATTCATTGGCAAATACGGGCGCGATGACTCGCTCTATCTCAGAACGGAAGTCGTCCGCATTGCCCTGCTCTTCCGACGAAGAGGCATGATACTCAGCATGGGTTTCAGACGCAGGGATCGAAAGATTTTTCTGTAAAATAGTCGGCTCCCCAGAATGAAGTTCGGGCGCTAATACACTCACAGGGACCTTCGCCGATGTCACGGCCGGCGCTTCAGCCAACTGGCTGGCAGGTGCGGGATCCCTCCCTACCCATTGCCATGCAAAAAGCAGCCCGCCACAGAACCCGATCAACAACAGCGGCGGGATGAGTCGTTGTGGGTTTGATTCAATCCTGCCAGGCATCATCGATATCCAGCGCTTTCGCTTGCGTTGTCAGCTTGATTTGCGCAGTTCGCATCAGGCGATCCATTTCGCTATCGACATACCGCTGACGCCACTCGGCCTCGAGAATCTCTTTTTGTTCGACAAAAGGTGGCTTAGCAAACACCTGACGCTCAAGCAACACGGCCAGCTGCCACTTGCCCCCACGCAGCAAAGGTTCACTAATAAAATTCGCCGACTCAGTCGCTTGCAAACTTTCGCGCAACTCCGGCGCGATATCTTGCACTTGCAGCCAGCTGCTTTCCCTGAACCCCAACGAGGCTAATTCGTCCATCTCTGCGCTAGGCATTGTTTCTAACGCAGCCTTTGTGGCGACGGCCTGTTCCACAGTATCAAAACCGGCGATGGCGAGCCGGTATAAGGCTTCGGGGGCAGCCTTTTCATAACTGCGTCGCAGCTCTTGCTCAGAGACTTCGACCGAGCGCATCCACTGCTGCACCATCAGCTGTGCCAGGAGGGTTTTCCTGGCCATGGTCATCTCGAGCTGAAATTTTTCACTTTCCGCAATGCCTAAACGCTCCGCTTCCTGCGACAAGACCTCCGTCAAAAGCAGGTCACGCCCAACCTTGCTGGAAAACGCATGCCTCGTATCGGCATCGTCTGCTTCGTTTGTCATCGCTTGCATGTAGTCACGTTCTCGCACGCCAAGCAGAAATTCATACAGGGCTTGCGGCACGACCCGACCATTGACCCGAGCAAAAGACTCCTCAGAGACTTGGGTACACGCGACCATAAAGACTGGAAGGAACAAGGAAAAAACGCCGGACAACAATTTGGACCGGCATCTATGCATCGGGAACATCCGGGGCATCTTCATTCTCTCTGCAAAGGACTAACTAAAAATATAGGGCGCCTCTCTGCGCGGCGAAAACCGCAGAGGCACCCCCATATTACCGTTCATTATAGGTTGGGTTTCACATCCGCATAAACGGCTGAGTTGGTCAACAAGGCATTGTGACTGACGCTGGCCGTTTGAATGCTATTCCCGCATTGGGCGCTACTATTCGGGAGAATGATTTCATCTGCGTTCGACCACAGCGACACATCGCACCCACGACCGCGAAGGTCACGTAAGAAACTTGAGTTAGGGCGCATCTCAAAACAAGCTGGGCTGATGCAAGCATAAGCCCAGGTGGTCCCGGCATGCGGAGTGCCTAAAGTAAGGAGTCGGCTAACTTTCTTACTTCCGCCTTCAAATACGCTATACCAACGCGAAACCAAGCCACCATTAGAATGTGCGATCAGACGCGCCTTACTTTGCCCTGTGCTGCTCAGCGCGTTATTGACATAGTTCGACAACTGCCGTGCGCTCGTCTTATTACTCGCACCGAGACTGTTATAACCGAATTTGAACATGGCACACCCCGGCTCTCCGTCACTCAACAAGCGACTTTCCATCGTATTCCAATTGGACGTGGAGCCTGAATAGCCATGAACAAACACGATGGGAGAAGAAGAACAGGCCGCGCTAACAACTGCGGCCGATGCGGACAAAGCAAGTATTGCCAATAACTGTTTGATCGGATTCATGTTGGATTCCTCTTTTTATTTTTAATATTTTTT
>JBFHRI010000025.1:0-18187 GCA_041591755.1 Oleiphilaceae bacterium | reverse complement strand
GCCCTCAGCGAAACCCTGGATCTGAAGGTCGGTACCGAGATGAAGCACACAGACAAAGTCCCCAAAGGCCGTCAGCATGACGACCAAATCACCTATGCTGCGATTGTCTATCGGTTCTAGGTTTTTTCTCTTTATTAACCGAACAAGAGCATGACGCGTGCTAACCTGGGCGTCGTACAATCGTCGCTTTGATTCAGTCACGCAGAAGGAGTTTGCCGTATGTCTCTTGCACTTAGCTTACACCTGCTTGCCGTCGTCCTTTGGGTCGGCGGCATGTTCTTCGCCTACATGGCCCTGCGCCCGGTCGCCAGCGAACTGCTCCCGCCCCCCCTGCGTTTACCCCTCTGGTCAAAGGTGTTTGCGCGCTTCTTTCGCTGGGTCACACCGGCCGTCGTGATTTTATTTCTAAGTGGCATCTGGATGCTTATGCAGCGCTATGGAGGAATTGCCGCAGCGCCTTGGCACATTCACGGGATGTTCGCGATTGGCTTGGTGATGATCGCCATCTATGCTTACGTCCGCGGTATTTTGTTTGTTGGGCTAAACGCAGCGGTCGATGCAGAAAACTGGCCTCAAGGTGCTGCGCTTTTGGGGAAAATTAGACCCTTGATCGCGCTGAATTTGAGTCTAGGCGTGTTGGTGATCGTCATGGCGACAGCAGGACGTTTGCTCTAACCGATCGCCCGTATTGCCGCGATGACCCTCGCGAGATCTTGCATACTCGAAGCACTGTGGAGCGCCAAATGAAATACGTTCTGGCATTAATCGGCTTTATTTTGGGCGCCGCCAGCAGCGAAATCGAAGCGGCGCTGACCTTGGGGGGACTGGGTTTGCTCCTGGGTTGGCAAATTGAACACGCACGCCTCATCCGCGCGCTTCGCAGTCAATTGCGGCAGTTGCAAGATCATCTAGCGCCAAACACTGCCATCTCCCCTCCCCTCGCTGACAAACAGCCTGACTCGCTCACGACAGGGGCGGCCGAGCACCCTGCAGAACATGCTCTGCAACCGCCTCCAGAAGCGGCAAAAGCTATTCAGGCGGCTGAATCCTCGAATCCTAACCCATGGACGACGCACGCCCCATTCGCATCATCGGTGTCGGCGCGCCGTGGCACTGGGGCATTTTCGCATGTGCTATCTCACTGGTGGCCTTTACTGGCGAACTATTTCACGCGCGGCAACCCCGTGGTCAAGCTTGGCTTCGTGGTGTTGTTTTTTGGGGTTTCGTTTCTTCTGAAATACGCTGCCGAACACAGCGTGGTGCCGCTAGAACTGCGGTTTATCGCGGTGGCGTGCGCGGCGATCGTACTGTTGTTGATTGGCTGGCGCTTGCGCCTGCAACGGCCTGAATTCGCCTTACCTCTGCAAGGCGGCGCCATGGGTATGCTGTACATCACGGTGTTTGCCGCGTCTAAATTGTTTGCCCTCATCCCGCTGACCATGAGCTTCGTGCTGCTGTTGTTGATGGTCACCTTTACCTGCGTTTTGGCGGTATTGCAGAACGCTAAGTGGTTGGCGGTTTTAGCGACGGTCGGCGGTTTTCTGGCGCCCATTCTGACTAGCTCAGGAAGTGGCAACCATGTCGCGTTGTTCAGCTATTACTGCGTGCTCAACGCCGGCATTCTCGGGCTCGCCTGGTACCGCTCATGGCGTATCCTGAACTGGCTGGGCTTTGTCTTCACCTTCGTGATTGCCGGCCTGTGGTTATGGGATAGCTACCAGCCTGAACATTACCGCAGTACTCAGCCATTCCTGCTGCTGTTCTTCGTGTTTTATGTGATGACCTCGGTCCTCTACGCACTGCGACAAGCGCCTCAATTACGCGGCTTGGTGGATGCCTCTCTGGTCTTTGGCGTACCGCTGATTGCGTTCACCTTACAGGGGCGTCTGGTTGATGATTTTGAGTTTGGTTTAGCCTACTCTGCACTCGCCATGAGTCTTTTCTATCTAGGCTTGGCCCGTCTGTTGTGGCAACGCGAGGGCCCCGGACTGCGCCTGCTGATTGAGTGTTTTCTGGCGCTGGGCATTTTGTTTGCCACACTCTGCATACCCTTTGTGCTCGAAGGTGAATGGACGGGAGCCACCTGGGCTCTGGAGGGTGCGGGCATGGTGTGGGTCGGCTTACGTCAAAAGCGTCGGCTGCCACGCTGGGCAGGCTACGCGCTGACTTTATTGGCCGCTGTGCTGTTCGCCACCGAGCTACCCATCGCAACGACGGCTACCGCAGTTTTCAACGGCACGGTGCTGAGTGCCGCATTAATCGCCCTCTCAGGTCTGTTTATATCCTGGCATTTGTACCAACATCGAGAAGCGTTGACTGGGCCAGAAAAGCCGGCGCATTGGATCTATCTAGTGTGGGGCTTGTGTTGGTGGTTTGCTACCGGACTGTTTGAGATTACGCGCGTGGTGCACTCACTCTACACCTGGCAAATGACACTCAGCTTTACTGCTTTGAGTTGCCTGGTGCTCGTCCAGGGTGCCTTGCGCTGGCATTGGCTGGCCCTGCGACCTTTGGTCGCGGTGTTCATTTTCAGTCAGGTTCTTTGGCTACTCTGGCTCGCCGATCTAGCGCCACTCAGCCACCCCTTCTCCCAATTGGGCTTTATGGTTTGGCCTTTAGCTCTCACCGTCGCCCTGTTTCTTTTGCGACCTTGCGAGCCACAATTTACGCCAAAGTGGCGGGCGGCATTACACAGTGCCTGGACCACAACCGCGCTAATCGTTCTCTGCTGGGGCTGCAGCGGGTTGCTCCGGGACTGGGCCCCCGAGGCCTCAGAATGGGTCCAGGTCTGCTGGGCTATTCTTCCTGCGGCCATGCTCTATCTGGCCCCCCGTTTGAGGCTACGTTTTCCTTGGCCCTGTGCTGAGCCAAGCTGGTCACAATTGATTATTCCGGGGCTGGCACTTTGGTTGTCGCTGTGGCTGATCCTGAGCAGCTTTAGCACGATTGATCCAGCGCCACTCCCCTACTTACCCCTCCTCAACATTCTCGACCTGACGCAACTGTTGATCCTTTTTACCTTACTCGAAGTGCTGCTGCGAGGAGAATTTCGGGACAGCCTCCCGTCTGCGGCACTACCCAAGATTGTACTGGGCGGTTTGACTTTTACGTGGCTGAACTCCGTATTGGCCCACGCCATACACTATTATGCCGCCATCCCTTTTCGCCTGGATGCGCTACTCGACTCCGAACTTTACCAAAGCGGTCTGTCCATTCTGTGGACCCTGTGCGCTCTACTCGGCATGATCGCATCACGGCGTTGGCAGCTGCGCCCCTTATGGATCCTCAGTGCCGTGTTGCTCGCCCTCGTCGTGCTTAAACTGTTTGTCGCAGACCTGAACGATAGCGGCACGATTACACGTATCGTGTCATTTCTAAGTGTTGGGCTATTGATGCTTGGCATCGGCTATCTTGCCCCGATTCCACCGCCGCCGATCCGCGCCGACTCACCCAAGTCGCCAAACGGTGAAAATAGCCCAGTGTCATCAGATTCGGTGCGCAACACCACAGCAAGTCCAGCGGAGAAAACATGAAGCGCTGCCACTTTTCTTTTTGCCTGTTCTTTATCTTTTACCTGTGCAGCGGACCGGGACACTCTGCAGAAGCGCCCTACAAACCACAGCTGAACGATTTCGCATACGCAATCAATCTAGAAACCGCCGGCGACAAGCCAATTTATCACCTGACTTTGCCAGAACAGGTTTATCGGGGGGTTTACCATTCTTCCTTAGCCGATGTGCGCGTCTTCAATGCGCGCGGAGAAATGGTACCGATAGTTTTCCGCGCGCCCGCCCCACAGCAAAAAATGGTACAGACACGCCAAGCTGTCGCCTTTTTTCCGCTTGAAGGAGATTCAGTCGAGGCCAATGGATTACTGAATATTCAAATCCAAACGGACGGTTCGCTGATTGCGTTGCGCAGTCAGCAAGACAAATCTGCGACACCAATACAAAGCTGGCTGGTCGACTTAAGCCAGATCGACGGCAGTATTCAGAGTCTGGTACTGGAGTTCGACATGCACCGAAATACTCGCGCAGAACTGGCACTGTCACACAGTCAAGATTTGCACGAATGGACACCCTTGCTACAAACCAGTTTGGTCGATCTGGAGCACGGCAGCCATCAACTGCGCCAAAATTCGATCAATCTGCCCAACCTTCAGGCCGGCCACTATCTGAAGTTGGATCTGTTGACGCCGCGCAGCGCATTACAAATCAACGAAATTCACGCCATCAAACATCATGTGCAAGCCCCCGGAGAGCTTCTGCGCGGTGAGTCGCAGGCACGTCTATCCGATGAACAAACACTCGAGTTTGATTTGGGCGGCCCGTTCCGCGTCTCACAAATTCGTTTGCGTTCAGAAAGCGAAAACACATTGCTTGCTGCAACGCTGTTCTCACGCCCCACACCTTCTGCCGATTGGCGCGAGCACGGTTTTGCCGCGTTTTATCGCTTGCGCGTGGACGATACCCTCGTAGAAGACGAGGGACTCGCGGTGCGGCTCAGCGCCGATCGTTACTGGCAAGCACGACTGGCGGCCGACACTACACTCCCTGATCGCTTGCCGACGGTCGAGTTTTATTGGCAAGCCGACGAGTTGTTTTTTCTGGCCCAAGGCGAGGGACCATGGCGACTGGCCTTTGGCAATCGTCGCGTCTCCTCACAGCGCCCGCATGATCGGGCGCTAGCGGCGCAGATTAATCACGAGTTGCCGAATGCCACGACTAGAAGAGCTAAAGTCGGTAGGCTTGAAACATTACGAGGTGCGGACGCCTTGACGGAGGAACACCGTAAGCCCTGGCTGAGCTGGAGCTTATGGGCGCTGCTAATCGCAGGGGCAAGTTTAGCCGGCTGGATGGCTTGGCGTCTGACGCGAAAGATGCAGATCGAACGCCTCTAGCTCGTTTCTAGTCCGCTGGCAACACGTCGGCGAATACAAAGCCATCGCGTTCGACGATTTCCCCCAAGCGGACGGCAATGTTTGAGGAAAACATGGGACCGGCGTACACGAAACTATGAAACTCGCCATTCTCTCCACAAGGGTCCACCCCTTCGGGGAGATCATCCAGCAAAGCATGATTAAACTCGCGTCCGGCGAACGACGCGGGGAGCTTGCGAGGATCCACGGCTGTCAGGATCGCACGTAGGCCACTCTCCACCATTTCCCGGGCCAGCGCGGGTGTCGGCTTTTTCCATAATGGGAAAATCGGCTGAATTTCAGAGCCTTGAAGTTTTTGCTCTCGATAACTTCGGATGTCCTCCAGAAACAGATCGCCAAAAGCAAATTGTTGCACACCTTGTTGCCGCGCCTCGGCAACAAAGCGCCTCATGATACCTTCATAAGCCTGATTGCTGCAGGGATAGGGGATCTCGAGCACCCGCAATGGCAATCCCAAACTTTGTGCCTGCCGCTGCAATAACTCCAAACGCACTGCATGCATTGCAACGCGCTGAAACTGCTGATTGACAGTACAGAAGATACCCGCCAAATCAATTTGAGGATCCTGCTGGAGCTGATAAATAGACCAGGCACTGTCCTTACCACTGCTCCAGGACATGAGGGTTTTAACAGGTGATTTCATGAGCGACTTTTTCATAACCGAATTGGGCCAGGCACTCTATACCTTCCAGGAGGCAGGCGTCACGCTCCCAATAAGCCATTTGTAACACATATTACCTTGCCACAGTACGCGCCCAACACATTCGCTCACAAACTGTTCAAAGATTCAGCTATATTCCAGAGCAAAGTCCTTGTAAAATGCTCAACTATTTTGTGCTCCGAGCGCCCTAATCGCCGCCACATACTCACTCGTCATATTGAGAAACTCGCCGGAAAGCTATGCAAGCCAGTACCCCTTTATTCGCTCACACTAAATATTGGGCCGAATGCTACGGCGTCGCGCCTTTTCTGCCGATGTCTCGCGCAGAGATGGACAAACTGGGTTGGGACTCTTGCGATGTCATCATCGTTTGTGGTGATGCTTATGTCGACCACCCCAGTTTTGGGATGGCGGTGATTGGTCGACTGCTGGAAGCCCAGGGCTATCGCGTCGGGATCATTGCCCAACCCGACTGGACCTCAAAAGATGCATTTCAGGCACTGGGTAAGCCAAATCTGTTTTTTGCGGTCTCGGCCGGCAACATGGACAGCATGATCAACCATTACACCGCCGACCTAAAGCTGCGCCACGACGATGCGTACACCCCAGGCAACGTGCCCGGTAAACGACCAGATCGCGCGGTCACCGTGTACAGCCAGCGCTGCCGCGAAGCCTACAAAGGTGTGCCGGTGGTCATTGGCGGCATTGAAGCCAGCTTACGACGGATTGCGCATTATGATTATTGGTCTAATACCGTGAAGCGTTCCGTGTTACTCGACTCCAAGGCCGATATGCTGCTTTATGGCAATGCGGAACGGGCAATCGTCGAACTCGCGCTACGCGTCTCGCGGGGTGAACATCCGAAAGAAATACTGGATATTCGTGGCACCGCTGTCGTCGTGAATCAATTACCCAAAGACTGGGACGAAAAAGACTCTACTACTCTAGATACTCCAGGACGCATCGACCCACACCTGAACCCTTATATCGACACGCAAAGTGCCAGTAACGATGATGGCACGCCCATGTGCTCCAGCAGCAATAATGCAGATATCGAGAACCCTTTTGACAGCGTCTCGATGCGCGAGCCAAGCGAGCAGGTCTTGCGTTTCGTTACCGATTTCAGTCGTGACAAGAAACGTTATTTTGTGCGCTTGCCTGCGTACGAGAAAGTGATCAAAGACCCCGTGCTGTACGCACATGCTTCGCGCGTCCTGCATTTGGAGACCAATCCAGCGAACGCAGCAACCCTGGTACAACCGCATGGCGATCGTTTCGTTTGGCTAAATCCGCCGCCCATCCCGCTCGAAACCAACGAACTTGATGGCGTATTTGAGCTACCCTATCAGCGCGTGCCTCACCCGGCGTACGGCGATGCAAATATCCCCGCTTACGAAATGATTCGCTTCTCCGTGAATATTATGCGTGGCTGCTTTGGTGGCTGCTCATTCTGCTCCATCACCGAGCACGAAGGTCGCGTTATTCAAAGTCGTTCGGAAGACTCGATTATTCGAGAGATCGAAAATATTCGCGACAAGACCCCTGGCTTTACTGGCATCATTTCTGATCTCGGTGGCCCCACCGCGAACATGTATCAACTCAATTGCAAATCAGAAGAGATTCATGCGCATTGCAAGCGTTTGTCCTGCGTCTATCCAAGCATCTGTAAGAACCTGATTACCGACCACTCCCCCACAACACGACTGTACCGTCGGGCGCGACAACTGCCTGGGATCAAGCGCATTTTTGTCGCCTCAGGTCTGCGTTATGACCTGGCAATCGAAGACCCGGAGTACATTAAGGAGCTGGTGACTCACCATGTGGGCGGTTACTTAAAGATTGCGCCCGAACATACCGAAAACGGTCCCTTATCAAAAATGATGAAGCCCGGCATGGGCACTTACGACCGCTTCAAAGCGCTGTTCGATAAGTTTTCAGCCGAGGCCGGTAAGAAACAGTTTTTGATTCCTTACTTCATTGCGGCGCACCCTGGTACGCGTGATGAAGACATGATGAATCTGGCACTCTGGCTGAAACAAAATGGATTCCGTGCCGACCAAGTGCAAACCTTTTACCCCTCTCCGATGGCCAGCGCCACCGCGATGTATTATTCCGAGCGCGACCCCCTGCATCGCGTCGACCACAAAAGCGCCAAGGTTTTTATTCCCAAAGGACTCAAACAACGACGCCTGCACAAGGCCTTCCTGCGTTACCACGACCCCGACAACTGGCCGCTGCTGCGCGAAGCGCTGAAGGCCATGGGCAAGGCCCATTTGATTGGCTATGGCAAAAAGCATCTTGTTCCGCCCACACAACCGGTCAAGGCCAGTCGTGAGGTAAAGAAAACCTCAGCCACCTCAAAGATGCGCAAGGGCCAATTTCATACGCAACATACGGGATTACCCCCACGCGCCGGAAACTCGCCCTCGGGCAGCAAAAAAGTAGCCGCGAAGAAGCCCAAGGCTAAGTAGCCTCCTCGATAAATAAAAATAGATTGGGGTCAGAGTAAAAATTGGAATTTTTACTCTGACCCCAGTCTATTTTTACGCTGATTTAGAACTTATACACTGCGCAATATTTGAACTAGACTAAAAAACAACAGGATCTGTATCCGCGCTTCCGTACAGATCCGGCAAACTGGCCTGATCAGGATCAGCTTGCCAGCAGAAATAAGCCTGTAATCATTCCGTTAACGATTATTTTGGTCTAATGTGAGAGCAGTCTCCGTTGTGTACGAACATCACACTTCGGAGTGACGGAACACATCGCTTCTGCTGATAACGAGTTTGACAACCTTTCGTACGGAGATATTTATCCATGAGCAAGAAACAGAAACTTGGCTTGGACAAAGTCGTAACCCGCATCAACAAAGAGTTCGAGAAGGCATCAGGTCAGTTCGAAAAACTGTACTCAGATGCGTCCAAACAATTTGAGAACTTACAGTCACAATTGCATGACCCGATCAAAAAGGTCATGCAAGAATTCGAAAACCTACGCGAACGCGAACTCAAGCGTCTAAGAACCGAGTTCGACAAACGCTCCAAAGAGTTCAACAATTTACAGACACAGTTGCTCGAGTTGGTCGGTATTGAATCCAAAAAAACTGACGGCAAGTCGGCTGCTGCGAAACCTGCAGGCAAAGCTCGTAAGGCAGCCGCCAAGCCAGCAACCGCGAAGAAGACTGCCAGCGCTAGCGCAAAACCTAGCACCAAAAAAGCGAGCACTAAAGCGGCGTCAAAGCCTAAGCCTGCCGCAAAACCGGCTGCAAGCAAGCCAGTAGCCACCAAGGCATCCGCTAAGAAGCCCAGCAAGACGAAAGCTCCTGCTGCCCCCGCAGCGTCCAAGCTTTCATCGCTAACGGGTGTCGGCCCAGCAGTGGAAAAGAAACTGGCGGCCGCAGGAATCAATTCGCTGTCTCAGATTGCTGCCCCGAACGATGCTGAAAAGAAGGCCTTGGAAAACTTCAAATCCAGCCGTGGGTTTGAAAAGTGGGCCGATGAGGCGAAAAAACTAACCTCTTAAGACAGCTTGGCCCGAAAGCGCGTCAAGCCGCGCTTTCGGGCTGTGCCACCTGCCCCCCTATTTTGCACAATTCACCTTTCGACAATACGGTCTTACACAAACGTACAGGCCAGCATCAAAAAGCCTAAATCGCTTTACACTTTTACAACGAAGCTGCATTATCAAAGCCATTAAAAAGCCCCTACACTGATCTTTATATTGTTAATTTTTGGGCTTTTTTCGGAAAATATGCCGGTGCAGATAAAAAACGTTATTCCTTACACGCCCTTTCTTTTGATGGCGGCTGTTTTTGCACCTACGGTCTCTGCTGACGTTTTAGATTTCATGGCACAGCCTGAGACGCTCAGCTTTGTAAAAATCATTAGCTCTATCACCCTTACTGTGATTATTGGGGTGCTGGCTTTTTCCCTGATTCACTTGAATCGGCGACTGAAACGTAATATTCAATCTCGCGAAGCCGCCGAACAAACCATGCACAAGCTGAGTAGCGCGGTGACCAACAGCGGCGCCAGTGTCGTCATTACCGACCAGCAGGGCATCATTGAGTACGTTAATCAAAAATTCTGTGTGCTGACCGGATTCAAACATCACGAAGTGATTGGCCGCAGCATTGACTGCCTGAGCCCGACTTTACCGCCTGGAGAAAACGCCTATCGCATCAGCACGTGGTGCCTGCAAAGCAATTGGGAAGGTGAAGCGCTTTGTTCGCGTAAGAATCAGCCTGCCTTTTGGAACGCCGTGACCGTATCCGCGGTGTATGACAAAGCGCGTCAGATCACCAACTACGTCGTCTCTTGTATTGATATCACTGCCTTGAAGACGGCGAATCAAAAAATGGAGAATCTGGCGCTATTTGATTCGCTCACCGGACTGGCCAACCGGCGCTTGTTTGTGGATAGACTGCAACATGCCATAGCCGGCAACGCGCGACATAAAAAACGCTGTGCGCTCTTTTTCTTGGATCTCGACAAGTTCAAACGTATCAATGACACGCTAGGTCACCAGGCCGGGGATGAATTGCTGCTGGTCATTGCCGAGCGTCTACGTTCCTGTGTGCGTAAGCAAGATACCGTCGCACGGCTGGGAGGTGATGAGTTCACCATTTTGCTGGAAGATATTCAGGACACCGACAAGATTGCCAACATCGCCAAATTGATACTGAGCTCGCTGAAACAGCCCATCAAATTGGGCAAGCACGAAATCATTGTGTCGACCAGCATAGGCATTACCTTGACGCCAGACGACAGCGACTGCAGCGAAACGCTGATGCGCAACGCCGACTTGGCCTTGTACATGGCGAAAGATCGCGGGCGCGACGGCTATTATTTCTTTACCGAAGACTTGAACATTCGCGCCAAACGCATGTTGATGATCGAAAACGAATTGCGTCACGCGATCCAGAACAATGATTTCCAACTGCATTTTCAGCCTCAAATCAATCTACGCAATAGTGAGATCTGTCGCGTCGAAGCCCTGATTCGGTGGTACCACCCCGAAAGGGGAGAAATCCTGCCCTCTGAGTTCATTTCGATCGCCGAAGAAACTGGCTTGATCGTACAGATCGGCGAATGGGTATTGCGTAATGCGTGCCGCATGATCAAAGAACTACAAACGATCACCGGCAAGGAAATTGGCGTGGCGGTTAACTTATCACCACGCCAATTCAATGACCCGCGGCTCGTCGATATCGTTTCGGAAGCGCTCGCCGATTCTGGACTCAGACCCCAAAATCTCGAAATCGAAGTCACCGAAAGCATGTTGATGCATGACATCAATAATGTTGTCGCACAGTTGAACAGTATTAAATCCACTGGCTCAACGATTACGATCGATGATTTTGGTTCAGGCTATTCATCACTGAGCTATCTAAAAACGCTGCCGGTAGATATCCTCAAGGTCGACCAAGACTTTGTTAACGATATTCCTGACGATCTCAATGCCATGGAGATCACTTCTGCCGTCATCGCCATCGCCCATAAGATGGGACTGAAGGTCATCGCGGAAGGCGTTGAAAACATTGATCAACGCGACTTTCTCGTGATAAATAAGTGCGATTATGCGCAGGGTTATTTCTTTAGCCGACCACTGACCTTCGAACAGCTGCGCGACTTCTTCCTGGAAAACGATCGACGCTACGCCTAGCCCCACCCACCTGCACCTGCTCTGCTCTGCTCAATCTGAGAACTGCTTAACAATCACTCTGCCACTTTTGGACAGTTACGTTCTGTTACTTTCCGTATAATACGGTTTCAGACACGCGACAGGACGTCATCGTTCAACTGTTTAAAGGTTAGACATGATGCGAGCAACACTGACTCTAAGCGATAAATTCGAAATGCTGCTACAACGCGTTTTTACCAAGCGCGATGCGCCGGCAGAAACAGCTCGCTATGACTTAAAGATGAACACGTTGAAACTGGCACAAAGTTTTGCTGCCAATCAGTTGCTGATCGTCAAACGTCAGCTCAACAGCCTGCACCTGCAAGGCGTGAGCTGGGCAGAAGTCGCGACCAGCATGTACTTAGTGGGGGCCGTCGACTTTATCGGCAAACAGCAGAATTGCTCGGTAGAAGACCGCAAGCAACTGATTCGCTTGATACTCAAATCGCACCTTGGGATTAGCACTGAAAAATCCATTTTTTTCTTCAACGAAGCCTTACACCGTCAAGCAGGTAGCGATTCTGATTTGATCGTCCGCGCCGGCGCCAAAGCGGCCAAGCAATGGCTGGATAACAGTAAAGTCAGCGCGGAATTCAGTTTGCATGAGCAATTGGGCAATTGGGGCGTGCTGGCGTAGCGATTTTGCGGCCGCCGTTTTCCGAAAGTCGAAAGCGAGCGCCGAGCGCCGAGCGCAGTAAGAAAAACGGGAGTCTCAAGCTCCCGTTTTTTATTTTCATATCAACCGATGAACAACTCCCAATGGCGACCGAGATCG
Source organism: Oleiphilaceae bacterium (assembly GCA_041591755.1). GTDB lineage: Bacteria > Pseudomonadota > Gammaproteobacteria > Pseudomonadales > Oleiphilaceae > JBFHRI01. The sequence continues at coordinate 6,130 of JBFHRI010000025.1, read as the reverse complement.
ACCACATCGGCGTCTTTGGCCGCTTGCATCTGACCCGGCCCGAGACGCGCTCCATAGACGATGGGCCGCGACCAGCCACCGTCGTCATTACGCACCATCGAATCCAGATCCACCGAGCGTACCTGATAGATCACCGAGTCGTAGGTGACCTTCGAGCGATGGGTCAAACCGAAAACAAAACGACAATAGTCCAATTTGAGGGAATTCAGGCCTCGTTCGGCCTTATTGATTTTGCGGATCAATACGTCTTTGAGCCCATCGGCGTAATCCATCTATTTTTTCCTTTCTTATTTTTGGTCTTTTCTGTCTTTGATGTTGTGTTTTGGAAAGTCCGTATCCAGCCCAGTTAATGGATAGGTTTCCTTCATAACGGGGAATGTGACCGCCGCGCAATAAAGAGCGCCTAAGTGCAGATTGCGACCTATCTTGGCGACTGAGTATAAAAAGCTGTTTGCAGGCATTCAAGCAGGAATTATCGGAAGACGAAGAATGTGAGCTTTACGGACAAACGGAGACTTTAAAACACTCGACGTCGTCACATATTTCTCAGCAGCGCACCAACAAGGTTCACCGAAAGAAACGTTCGACAGGGCCGAAGGACGGTCTCCTTAACCCTACATTAAGGCTTTAAGCGCTTCTGCCAGAGCGGATGCATCCGTGGCATGATCGAGCACTCGAATCAAGTTTCCTGCCTGGTCTATTAAATAAAAATAGGCGGTATGATCCACTGTGTAGTCTTCTGCTCCCCCCAGCTCAGAGCGCATGAAATAGGTGCCATACGACTTAGCGACCTCGCGAATCTGCTCTTCCGTACCGCTCAATGGAATGATACGAGGATCAAAAAAACTGACGTATTCATTGAGACGTTCTGGCGTATCACGCAAGGGATCAACCGTGATGAAGACCACATTGACCGAAGCAAACGTTGGGCTCGACTTCAAGGCATCCCGAATCACCGCCAGACCGACCGGACAAATATCCGGGCAATGAGTATAGCCAAAATATAAGATCACGGGGCTGCCGCGCAATGAAGACAAACTAAAAGGCTGCTGATTGCGCTTCAGTGTGAAGTCACCTCCGGGTAGATACTGTGCTCGCTGATCTTTTTGCGGCACATCCCCATCATCGTGGAGTAAACTGATCGCCAGAAAAACACCGACAAGCATTGCAACGAGCAATACGCCAAGGCCCAGGATTTTATGTTTGGTTTTCATGGTTTCGCCCAAAGTAAACGGAGTCGCCGTAGCGACAGCAGAAACGGGAGACTAAAATTAATCCAGCCGAAAAACAACATGATAAGCTCGACCCTGCCATTCCAACTCTGCCATCAGCTGCCACCGCATATTTGGATCAACCGAGCAGACCGGAATAGCCCCTTGAAACACCAATCGATCGTGTACCGTGTCTGACACGGGAAAGAGAAAGTGCTGCCCCATATCCATACTCTGTCCGACAAACCACAATTCGCCCACATTCAAGGCTGCCAGTTGTGCCGGCGCTCCCGCAATTTCCAAGGTCAGCGGCTGCATCGGGGGAAGCCCCAAGGGAAGTAGGTGTAGGTCGAAGGTGACCTCTTCGAGAACGAGGGCGCATGAGCCCTGCGCCAGAGAACACTCAGAAACAGATAGCGTCTCAGACGACACAGATAACTCTGAATTATTCGCCTTCCAGCTAATAAAGAATAACAACAGCGCCAGCGCACTCAAGGGCCATAGAAGTCGCAAGCAAGTAACCCGTCTCATTACAATAATGCTAGACGCATAGCGGAGAATCCAAATAAAGCATCGATCAGCACACCATCAGCCATTGAGTTATCAATTAGACAAGGCACCGAGGCTGCCGGCATGACAGCGTTCGCCTTCAAACTTGCGCAAAGCGGCCTCAATTTTTATCAGCAGATCTTCAGTCGCCAAGCGATCCAGAGAGCCCGGATAGACAAACTCGATCCCGTAGTTGAAGCGACTATGGTGCTTCTCTTTGTAGCGCACAAGCCCCTGCAACTCCGGCACACACACCATGGCGGCGCATTCCCTTGCCAGCTCCAGGCTTAGGCAAACTTTTTTGCCCACCTCAAATTGCTCATCTGTCTGAATACCCATGCCAAAACGGCTGAAATCGAAGGGCACGACCTTCACCCATTCTTTTCGCAACAAACTACGTCGCACACGCACCTGTGATTCAAATCGAAGCCATCTCACGCGCTCGCGGCGACGTCGTTCAAGCTCTTGCAGTTCTGTTGTTGTCATGGTTTCATTTTCCCGGGTCGCGCCTGACGCTACGCGATCTATTCATCAATTCCTTTAGCAAGCCTAATAAACCACTCGCTACCCTTTCACTTTAGCACCCACATTAGAATATGTAGCAACTACTTTAGCCTAAGGAAGCCTTGGCAGACGCGATGGTCTCGCGCACATGAACATAAAAACGAAAAACGGCCTGCAGGGTAGGCCTGCAGGCCGTCAAAACGTTGCGTCGGACACTCTTTTTCTCCCATGTCAGACTTGGGTCAAAGCCCATTCAGATTTCGCCTTGGAATTCCTCCATCGGCACATCAATATCGAGACCTTCCAAGGCCTCTAAGGCATTGGAATATCCGCTGACCAAACGCCCCACTTGCAGCAGTTGCTGGTAAACCAGATTGCTCAAGCCATCGCGAGAACGACGGACTACTTCTTGCTCCAGCAGCGCATCCAAACACTCGCGAGAGACCTGTTCCAAAAGTTTCCTGCCCTGCTCCACTCCAAAAGGCAGACCGATGACCACTTTGTGAGAATTCGAGTTCAGAAACATAGCTTACCTCCATCTCGAATAAGCAACAGTTGCGGTGTCGTTTGACGATAGTTCGTCCACCGCGATTTCAGGCTACGCCGTTAAATTAGAGTGCTCACCCTAAAAAGTGAAGAATAATCACATTGTAATTGGAACAGACTGTTCAGGCTGCGGCACCGACATCGTATCAACTTGTAACAAACCTATATCAAAGTTTTTCAATATAGTTATTGCTATATCAAATAACATCGATATACTCCCTTTCCCATGACCCTACAAAGCCTCACAGAACGTACCAACGACGCCACGCCCATTGACGTGCTCGATGTCAGCCAGGCCTTCAAAGCCTGCGGTGATCCCATGCGGCTGCAGATTCTGCAGGTGCTGCAATGTAATGCCTATGGCGTATTGGAGCTGGCGCAAATGTTCGGGGTGAAACAGTCGGGCATGAGCCATCATCTCAAGGTACTGCACACCTCGGGCCTAGTTGATGCGCAACGCGAGGGCAATGCCATTTTTTATCGCCGCCCCTTCTTGCACACCAGCCCTAAGGACGGGGAGCTCTCGCGAGCCTTGTTCGACTTGATTGACCGCTTGCCCATTTCAGCTGACTTATTGAATCGTATCGAGCTGATTCGACAGCAACGGGCCATTCAATCGCAAGCATTTTTCTCACGCTTGGGTGACCAGTTTAAAGCGCAGCAGGAATTAATCTGCGACTACGAACAATATGCCGAAGCCAGCTTTGAATTACTGGTGAAGGATCGTGCAACGGAACATCAACGCGTGCTCGAAGTCGGCCCCGGTGACGGCGCCTTCCTGCGCCACCTCAGCCCCGCGTATCAGCATGTCTTCGCGCTCGACAATACCGCCACCATGCTGGAAAGTGCGCGCCAGTTTGCGCAGAAGGAACGACTCACCAATATCGATTTCGTATTGGGCGATCTCTCTCACTTTCGCAGCATGGGCGAAACCGTTAACGCCATTGTGATGAATATGGTGCTACACCATATTCCCAGTCCGGCTGAGGTTTTTACTGAGGCGGCCAAGATTCTCGAACCCGGCGGGGTCTTGGTGATCTGTGACCTGGCCCACCATGACCAGACTTGGGCGCGCGAAAACTGCGGTGACCTCTGGCTTGGTTTCGAAGCTGCGGAGCTGGCGCGCTGGGCGCAAGCCGTAGACCTCGTAGAAGACGACAGTATTTACATCGGCCTGCGCAACGGCTTTCAGATTCAGTTGCGTCGGTTTGCCAAACCCAACCCCTCCAAATTTACCCAAAACAGCGTAACAAACAGGACGAAACCATGAGCGAATATGCCATTTTTACCTCCGAATCCGTGTCCGAAGGCCATCCCGATAAGATGGCTGACCAGATATCGGATGCCGTTGTCGATGCCATCCTCAAAGATGATCCGCACGCACGCGTCGCCGTCGAAACCCTGGTGAAAACCGGTATGGCCATTGTCGCCGGTGAAGTCCGAACGTCTACTTATGTCGATTTGGAAGACCTGATTCGCGAAGTCATCCTCGACATCGGTTACAACAGCTCTGATGTCGGCTTCGACGGGGCGTCCTGTGCGGTATTGAATGCGATCGGCAAACAATCTGCCGACATCGCGATGGGCGTTGACGAAGCTGACAATAAAGAACTCGGCGCAGGCGACCAGGGACTGATGTTCGGCTATGCCACTAATGAAACCGACTCGCTGATGCCCGCGCCGATTTACTACGCCCATCGCTTGGTCGAACGCCAAGCACAGTTGCGCAAGAACGGCGTACTGAATTGGTTGCGTCCCGATGCCAAAAGCCAGGTCACTCTGCGTTACGAAAACGGCAAACCCGTTGCAATCGATGCGGTGGTACTGTCGACCCAACACGCGCCTTCGGTCAAGCTGGCCGACCTGCGTGAAGCGGTGCTGGAAGAAGTCATTAAGCCGGTATTGCCCGCTGAGTGGCTACACAAAGACACCTTGTACCATATCAACCCTACCGGCAACTTTGTAATCGGCGGTCCAGTCGGTGACTGCGGCCTGACCGGTCGTAAAATCATCGTGGATACCTACGGCGGCATGGCACGTCATGGTGGTGGCGCGTTCTCCGGCAAGGATCCCTCCAAGGTCGACCGTTCTGCCGCCTATGCGGGTCGTTATGTGGCTAAGAATATCGTCGCCGCAGGCTTGGCTGCGCGTTGTGAGATTCAGGTGTCCTATGCCATCGGCGTGGCCCAACCCACATCCATTTCAATCAACACTTTCGGCACCAACAAGGTCGATGAAGCGTTGATTGCCGAGCTAGTACGCAAGCATTTCGACCTGCGCCCTCAAGGCATCATCGACATGCTGAATCTGCGTCGTCCAATTTATCGTGACACCGCCTCCTACGGTCACTTCGGTCGCAACAATCCGAACTTTACCTGGGAACACACTGACAAAGCCGACGCTCTTAGAGCGGATGCAGGCCTCTAAGGTTTACACAGGAGATAAATAATGAGTTTTGAAGATTACAAAGTTGCCGATATGAGCCTGGCCGACTGGGGCCGCAAAGAGATTGACATTGCCGAGGGTGAAATGCCCGCCCTGATGGCGCTGCGCGAGAAGTATCGCGCGAGCCAACCCCTGGCCGGCGCCAAGGTAATGGGTTGCATCCACATGACGATTCAAACAGCAGTATTGATCGAAACGCTGGTCGATCTAGGTGCCGAAGTGCGTTGGTCTTCGTGCAACATTTTCTCGACCCAGGACCACGCTGCTGCAGCCATCGCCGCGCGCGGCATCCCGGTGTTTGCCTGGAAAGGTCAGACCGAGGAAGAATTCTTCTGGTGTATCGAGCAGACCATTCTGAACAAAAAGGGTGGGACTGAAGTGTGGGATGCCAATATGATTCTCGACGACGGTGGCGACCTGACCGAGATGGTGCATAAGAAATTCCCGCAGATGCTCGACAAGATCCACGGCATCAGCGAAGAGACCACCACTGGAGTGCACCGTCTGCAAGACATGCTGGCCAAGGGCGAACTGCGCGTACCCGCTATTAATGTCAACGACTCGGTCACCAAATCCAAGAACGATAACAAGTATGGCTGCCGCCACAGCCTGAACGATGCCATCAAGCGCGGCACCGACCACCTGCTTTCGGGTAAGAAAGCGCTGGTCATCGGTTATGGTGACGTCGGCAAAGGTTCTGCCGCCTCGCTGCGTCAGGAAGGCATGATCGTCAAGGTGACTGAAATTGATCCGATCTGCGCCATGCAAGCCTGTATGGACGGCTACGAAGTCGTATCACCGTACATCAACGGCATTAATACCCAAACCTTGGATTGCATCGACAAGCAGTTGCTCGGCACGACTGATTTGCTGGT